>JAQVBK010000250.1 GCA_028690365.1 Candidatus Cloacimonadota bacterium | reverse complement strand
AAGTTATTCTGTAAGTCTTATTTGTATCCAGCAAAACTTTAGCCTCAACCAGTAACTCAAGTGCTTTTGAAATTTCATCCTGTACTTTGTGATATGACTCAGGGTCAGAGATGAATGATTTTACTATGTTGGGCAGAGTTGCAGGTGTGACCTCGGCTTCTGACAGGAAATTGATTGTCTCAAGTAATTTCCTTCCGGAAATTGATAATCCCTCAACTTTTAATATCCTTTCTGCATTATCATAACGATTAACCAGACGGATTGGAGGTTGTGGCTGCCCTTCTTTAGCAATTTGCCATCCGGTTACAGTTTTGAAGAGATCCTGATGTTGCACCTCTTGTTTCAAAATATCATAAGTTGTGATAATAAGTCCCCTTGCTGCTACTTTGGTAGACGCATATCCTTTGGTGCCGAAAAGGAAATTTTGTAACAGATCGAACTGGTACTTATAGAATGGATAATATGCTGAATATCTTTCAACAGTATCTGTTTTTGTTACTCCGGAGCCAATAAGAGCAGCATGGTCATTTACTTTTCCTGAATTCTTTTCATAGTATTCTTTTAGCCTTAAAATTCCTTCTTCAGTCTTATTGAGCAACCTGTTACGGATAATAACATCAACCTCTGTTGCCTCAAGGTGAATTTTGGTTTTGAATCTGTCCGTTACCTTGGTCAGCTGAGCTTTGGTCACATTTGAATTGCTAATAACATCATCTAGTTTTTCCTGAGCAATTGCAATTGTCCAAACCTTTTGACCTAAAGATGTAAGAGATTCGCTAATACCCTCCAGTTCAAGAAGATTAATTTTCTTCTGGTTTATAGCCTCGCTTGCCTCATCAAACAGAAATACAATCTTCTCGTCTGGGTTTATTAGCAAATAATTATTCAACTCCTCTTTTAATCTTGCAGGGCTAAACTGGTCAATGTCTCCTCTAATTGTTGTGATCAAATTGTTGTAGTCACTCTCATTGTTTCCTTTTTTCAGAAAAATCTCTTTGGATGCCTTTGAATATTCTACAAGACGTTGCTTTATATCAGACCAGTCCTTGCTTAAGTTACTAAAAACAAAATCGTTTATTTCTGATTGTTTTTCATTAATCATTAAATGAAAAAGAAAAAATCCATGTTCATTTTCAGGCAGGTTAAGTGAGCGAAGGAAATTTCTGAACAGTGTATATGCCAGGCCTTTTGATGTGTCTTGTTTTGCAATATCAAGAAAAACCACCTTTGATTTGATACTACTCAAGCGAGATAATGAGTTTTTTACCAGAGCCTCATCAGTTATTCCGGTAAATCTCTGCATAATTCTCTCGCGGGCACTTGTGCCTGAAAGAATCTTATTGCTAATCAAATATCCTAACAGTTTGCCAAAATAAGATTTTCCGGAGCCGTAAAAACCGGAGATCCATACTCCTGTTTCAAGTATGTTTGAGGTGTATGTAGAAGCAAAGTCTGAGTACTCCTTTGCCAGTCCATCTGTCACAATATAGCTTTCAATTTCGGATTGAATTTCTTTTTCTGAAACATCCTCGAGGTCAATAACATTTTTAATATCCTCGGATAGGTCAATGGTAAGAATATCTTTAATCTTCATTATGAATTACTTTAATTTACAATCATACATCTATATTTTGAAGCAGGGCGTGAAGAGAGGAACATAATTTGATCGCCCTCATTTGTACCTGGGTACAGAACGACTAATGGTATGTTTGATTTCATTACAACCTCGCTCTCCATAATGTGGATGTTCTCAATATCACTACCATATAGAGAACCCGTGTGAATTAGAACTGGGATCCTTTCTTCTAAAAAAGAATCATAAATTTCTTTCATTATACAACCAAACAAATCTGGTCCAATCTCACCGTCTGGTGCTTTAAAAATTTGGTGAACGGATCCCTTAAGCAGCTCAAAAGACTCCTCAATGTTTTTACGATTATCTTCAATATAAGATATCAGTAATTTATTTAAGTCAATTATTCTATAGGTTTCTGAACCCATTGTATTATTAATGACTTCGATATACTTGTACTCCTGATCGGGTGGACTTACTAAAAGAATTGAGTTTCCGCCATTTGCGTTCAAGCGAATTTCTGATCGTTTGTTTGACTCAACAACTCTCTTTACCTGATTTACTATCTGTTCAATACTAACTGGCATGACTGTATATGTCTTTATATGAAATTAATGGTTCAACCGACAGTTTATCTCCGGTATATAATATATTGAAAAATTTGCTGAACTTCTTTTGCATAATTCTTTGAATAAAAATCTGCTTCTCGCAGAAGCCGTATTGAATCCATGGACTATTCAGAATATTGGAAACTTCCGAAACAGAGACTAACCAGTAAATAAACAGCACAAACATTTTATCATTTACATTCAGGTGATTTATAGTTTTGTTAACTGATCCGTCCATAAGGCCAAACTTTTTTAACAAAGTGAGATACTTAGAGGCTGTTGTATTAACAGTAACTTCCGACCACTTTTTCAAATCGCTTTCAGTTTGTTTTAGTTCTTTAATACACGCAGATGCTTCATCTCTTTTAACAGATACTCTTCCACTGTATAGTGCCGGAAAGAATACCTTATCATTCATATACTGGAGCAATTCGTTATTTGCAGATGCATTCCAAAATATAAACAATAGAGAATCAGCACTTATTTCTTCTTCTTGTATTATTGAGCGAAAAAGAGATTCAACATCTTCGTTTTTAAATTTTAGCAGAGTATTTGTAATCGCCTTTTCAAACCGCACAACAGATCTATCAGTCTTGATAGTTGTAACAGATCTTGTTCCTCCTGTTGCTCTGATTGTTTTTAAATCTTCATTCAAGAAAACATAAATCAATTTCCAATCCGGCAATCCTCCTAAGATATTTATGTCTGTATTTATTATCATTTATATCTTAACTTCATTTTTGTTAATAGAATCAAAGTTGCTTATAAGTAAATCCTTAACATTTACCTGAAGAAGATTGGCTATTTGATACAGAACTTCCAGAGAGGGTTGTCTTCTATTGCAGGCATAGGCATTTACTATACTAAAGCTCTTCCCTAATTTTTCCGCAAGCCACATTTGCTTAATTCCCTTGTCTTCGAGTACTTCCTTAATCCTGTTCATATAGTTTGCAAATTAAAACAGTAAACTGTTTCACAAATATATGAAAAATACTGCTATACAGAAAAATAAAACGAGAAAAAGACAATCAGAGACAATCGGAGACAAATCGCACAAGATTAATTAGATACTGGATAAATAATCATTTTACCTCATAACTTAGTGGTTGATATGTCAAAATATTAAATAAAGACTTATTAACCATTTTTGTTTAATGGGTCATCGACTCACCACTAAAATTCAAAGTTATGGAAGTAAATCAAAAAGATCAAGATGTACTATTGGTCAACGAAAATGGCGACACAAAACTTAATGTCGTTGCCGGATTGGACGAAGATGGGAAGCCCAAGGTAGTTCCACCAAAGAATGAAAACGAACCAAATTTTATGAGACTCGACAAACAAGGTAATGTTTTGGATAACTTCATGGCCAACTTTGTCAGGCAGTACAAAGAACCTACTCACTTCGGCTTCTTCAAAGTCTCAGCCGATCAAGTTGAGAACAGCTCCATCGTGATGCAGGAAATGCTAAAGGATCCAGATAACCCATCAAACAAAAGTATGTTGGATTCTTATCGGGTTTTACCCGAAGATTTTACTCAAAAGGAAGCAAATCAAGAGCAGGTTTCTCCACATCAAGAGAACACTAAACCGGAATTCAAACCCCTTGATGAGAGCCGTATTGATTGGAATCAATTGGAACGTTTGGGTGTAACGCGCGAAACATTGGAGAAGAACGGTTCTTTGGAGGCAATGCTAAATTGGAAAAAGTCTCCGGAACTTATTCCTATAACACCAAAATTTGATGATATTACTCTTCGCACAGAAGCCCGTCTTTCATTTCGTGAGACGGCAGACGGGCGTATTACCGTAGGCATCCATGCTATACGAAAGGAACCTGAGCTAGATCGTCCATTTTTCAATGTTCGGTTGTCTAATGAAGATAAACAAAATCTGCTTAACACCGGCAACGCAGGTCGATTGATTAAAATTGAGCCAATTAAGGGACAACCCATCTCTGCCTATGTTTCGGTAGATAAGCTGACCAATGAGTTGGTTGCCTGCCGAGCCGATAAAATCCGTATTCCTGCTGAGATCAAGGGCATAAAATTAGACGATAACCAAAAGCAAAAATTATCTGAAGGACGAGCCATCTACCTAGAGAATATGATCTCCAAAAATGGCAAGAACTTCAATGCAACCTTACAGGTCAATGCAGACAAACGCGGGATTGAGTTTCGGTTCGATGAAACACAAAAGCAAAACCACTCAAATACTCAAAGCAAAGACTTTTCTATACCTAAAAAGATAGGAGGAGTGGAACTCTCCGAGAAGCAACAAAGTACACTCAAAAATGGTGATGCTATCTACATTAAAGGGTTAAAAGATAAATTAGGACAAGAATATAATGCATATGTTCGGGTAAATAGTACTGACCAGAAACTTGATTTTTTCAAATGGAATCCGGATAAGTCAAAGTCCAAAGATATTACACCATTGCAAAAAGAGGAAATCAAACAGAATAAGGAAGAACCCAAAAAATCGAAAGGAATGAAGCTGTAAACA
>JAQVBK010000249.1 GCA_028690365.1 Candidatus Cloacimonadota bacterium | reverse complement strand
TTATGTTCTCAGATTTATAACCATTTTGCATCAGCCAATTGTATACTGTAACTGAATCATCAACAGCAGCAGGAAAGGGATGTTCAGGAGCAAGTCTGTACTCGTAAGTAAGATTCACAACACCGGTGCTATCAGCAAACTTGGCAACAAATCCTCTGTGATCATTGCAGGAACCTGATACATAGCCACCGCCATGAACATATAGAATTAGTTTATTTTCATCAGCTCCCCTTGGTATAAGCCACTCAGCTTTTATACCTGCAATTGTCTGAGATTTAATGCTGATACTATCGGGAATTTTAGCATATTTTTCAGCACCCTTCTCACAGCGTTCTCTAAACTCGATTATTGAAGTATTGAAATCGAATACTTCCTTTCTTAGTTTTCCTCTGAAAAGGTGTTCTTTTCTGATCATTGTATTTATAAGTTTAGCTCTAATACTCATATCTTCCGCCTACTCAGTAACTCCGAATTTGTCTCTGATGCTCTGTTCAAAACTCTCCTTTAAGCCATGTTTTACGCTGTCTGAAGGTAATCCTTGTTTAAAACGACGATAATTTTCGGTCAATTTATAGATGTTGTTCTCTCTCTCAAAAATGTTTTCTTCAATAAATGTCCTGCGAATAAGACAATAATCCTCATTATATTTGATGATTTTTTCATTAACTTCGGCTTCATCATAACTTTTCTCAAATTCGAATTCATCGAGAATTGGTTCAAAAACAATCCAGCGTTTTTGCTTCTGAGCCGGGATTTTTGAAATTTTACCGTCCTTACAAAATGCTTTCATAACCTTTTCTTTGTACTTTCTTATTCTTTCCATTTGTATGTCCTCCTCCCTATTTTCAAAACCGATTAATTGCAGTATTGTCTGTTCAAGGATCTCGCGATGTGGATAGAAGATCGTATAATACTGCTGTTTCTCTTTGCCGATTAACCCGCAGTTCTCCATTTTCTTTAGATGAAACGAGATTGTCGATGAAGCAAGATTGAGTCTCTCCGACAACTCTTCCAGGTATTGTGGTTTTTCCAGCAGTTGTTTCATAATCATCAGTCTGGAATGATCAGCTAAACTTTTCAGTAATTCGATAACTTCATTTAACTCCATGACAACTCTCCATTTTCTTTTCTTCCTGAGTCTGACATAATTGAACAAACTTGTCAGATAACTTTCTAATTATCGATAGTTTATGAGTTGTTTTACAGAATTCAAACGGGTATTGTTCTTCCGGATGGCTGTGTAACTCCTTTTCCCACCTGGTTGCCATCTTCTGTAAGACATCAATAAAGGTTGTTTTAAACACTGCCCAATCATCCAACTTTTGACCTTTTCTTAACTTTGATCTGCAATGAACTGCAAGCTTGTCAGTTTGATGAATTTTATATACTGCCTGCAACTGCGAAATTACCGAGCCTGTAATGATTCCTAACTGTATTTTTAGAAAGACTGCCTCATCATAACTGCCTATTTTCTTTTTCTCTGTTATAGAGTGCTGCAGTATTTTTGCCTGCTCTATCAGGTAGTCGTAAAATTGATTATACACAATTCCTATTATCTCATGAACTTCTCCCTGCGCTTCATTAATCTGATAATCCTGATTTGCCTTGATTTGAATCATGATAACCTCCCAAATATTTCGATATGTGTCGAAACAAATTCATCGGCATTTCGCGTCAAGTTTTATTTTGATGAATATCGAAACAAAACATTTATATCTTTTGATTGTTGACAGATAACTTGCCAATAGATTTTTAAATTTAAATCTTGTTGGAGGCAATAATGAAAAGAACATCAATAATTTATGTGTTCTTGTGTATAATTCCCTTGTTTGCAGAACTACTACTTGCTCAGGAACTTACCGCAATAATTACAGTTGATGATTACCAGTGGAGTTATCAAAATAATACACCGGTGGATTTTGCTACAGTTTTTCAGGGCAGCAGTTTAACCAATTATTTTGCACCTCTTCCTGTCTTTTTTCAAGGGTGGCAGTCAAGTCCAAGGAGTAATATCGTAGATTATCGTTGGGATTTTGGTGATTGTTCACCGGTTTTTCACGGATTCAATGCCGGGCATGTTTATGAAATTCCCGGCAACTACACAGCCTCACTAACAGTCGAGGATAGTGACGGAAATCTGGCTTTCGATACAATTTTAATAAACGTCCTCGAAAGAAATGGCTCTACATATTACGTTGACTCTGAGTTGGGGAATGACAGTTATGATGGATTATCTGCCTCTTTCAACGGTGATAACAATGGACCATGGAGAACTGCTGACAGAGTTTTCTCAGAAATAGTAACAGATTTCTATAATCCAGGTGACCGCATTCTTTTTAACAGGGGACAGACATTTCAGTTGACCTTGTCAGGCTTGACTCCCAGTGTTTGGCCGGCATGGGGATACATGATGGGCGCATATGGAACAGGAGCTAAACCCGTGATACAGTATAGCGGAGAAAATAATGCAATAATTATTCATCAGTATTCAATTGGTTTTGCGCATGTTTCTTTTGTAGATTTGGATTTTCGTTTTGATGATTACAACGGACACAAAGCAGGAGTCTTCTTTTTTGCCCAGGGCGGAGGAACCAGGAACATCCTGTTTTTACGGGTGGATGCTTTGGATTTATACTCTGATTTATTTGTGATTGGGCAGTACGATGAAAGAGAGTTAGGTACAGGGACTTTTTTTGTCGATTCTTCTATACGCAATTCTTATATAGACCCTTTAAACAATGTTACACTTTTCGCTCATTGGGCTTCCAGATTTGTCTGCCTAAATAACTACTTCGATCTATCAGGCAATCACATCGGTTATACGTCTATTGATAAGGGAGTCATTGCCGGTAACACTTTTTCCCGTCCCGCTTTTGGTCGTACTGCTCTGAGAATATGCGGATTTCAGGAAGAAGGTGAAGATTGGAATACCGATCTTTCAAGCAACAATGTCCAAATTTCCGAAAATTACTTTCATGGCTGGATAGATCCCCATACTGAGGGAAATGCACACAATGGCGGAGGAGACAGATACAATTATCTGCTTGTACAACTTTCACCAAACGGTCCCTGGAATCAAATTATTCGCGATATTACCTTTGAAAGGAATGTGATAACCAATGGTGAAGGATTACTCAATATTGGCGCTGCTGAAAACATCACTGTGAGAAATAATATACTGATTTCAGATAACTCCTCCGCCCCAAGCTACTTCATCAGTATCGTCGATGCCAACAAGCCCAGCAAAAATATAAAAATTATCGGTAACACACTTGTCGCCAGAAATTCACAATACTCAGGAAACATCTATGAAATGAGTGCTGTGATTAATATCTTTAATAACGATACACAGATTGTTCATCCATTCGATTACTTAAATCATGAGGAAATCGAAATCAAAAATAACATTTTCTATATAAACGGTGAAAATTCTCGTAGCCGTTTCATATACGTTAATAATGGCATTCCTAACGAGTTAATTGCCCAAATTGCATCAGACAATAATCTCTTCTATGTCAGCAATGGTTCAGATATTGGAGAATTTTTTCAGACAGGTATTGCCTATCCTCCTGCTTCCAATGCCCAATATTTTACTCTAGTGGAATGGCAGTCATCATTATCTAAGGATGTCAATAGTGTTTTCGCTGATCCCGGCTTCATCGACCTATTAGGTTCTGATGGGCAATTCAGCGCGTATGGCTATGATGCTAATCTTAACATTGCTGAGACAAGTTCTGCCCGGGGAATAGGTTTAGTTGATTTGATAAATTCTCACTATGATTTCAGTCTATACCAAAGGTTGGCAAATGATAATAGTGTGGATATTGGAGCATACGAATATCCTGAGCTATTATTCATCATTTCTCCGCAAAATGTTTCGATATCAATTAGTGATGGCAGCGTTTATTTAAGCTGGGATGCAGTTGGCGATGCTAATTCTTACAAAGTTTTTGCTTCAGCCATTCCTGATGATGGTTTCATTCTCATTTCGGGTGAACAAAGCGAGTTCTCAGTAGTAGATAATCGCATCAGTTGGTCAGGAGAAATTGACACCGATATAAGATTCTTCTATGTCACAGCTTCAACCGATAACTGATATTTCTGAAAATAATCTTGAAATCTAATGAGAGATAAACCTAAGTCATCATGATGAGAAAGTATTTTACAATATTTTATCAAAATAAATGCTCTTCCCCTCTCCTAATCTCAGCGGGCTTTTTTGATTAGTATTGTAACATATCAGGATTCCATCCATTTTCTACTCCCTTCACTTGCTGTTCACTTAGGCAATTTAATCTAAATTCGAGCGCTTCTTTCTTCTCTTTTTTACAAATGCATTGATGGCTTTCTAATTTTTTTGAACAAAATCCGTCAAATAGGTTTTATATCTGACCTTATTCAGGAAAATTTCGCATATATTTGCTTCGATTTCTTCTTTTCGCGACAATCATCTTGAACTATTGTCATAGAAAACACATCTTTCCAATTCTTATGAATTTCATTGCATTCCCCAACGTATATTCAACAGTGAGCTTCTGCAAGTCGGGGAAGAACGTAATGTCTTACGAAACTAATCAATCGTATCTATACTATTCTTTTAAATGAAACTTCAATAGACTCAATATCAATAAGGTAATCGTAAAGACGTTGAGCTTCGAGACAAGCAGCAAAGTAAATTTCATCTGAATATGGATTATCT
>JAQVBK010000248.1 GCA_028690365.1 Candidatus Cloacimonadota bacterium | reverse complement strand
GTGTCACCTAGATTGCCAATGGGAGTTGGTACTATGTACAAAACTCCGGCATTTGTAGCGGACATACGAGTTATTTTTTATCCTTCTTGGCGCTTTCACTGAGATCTTGGGTCTTCTTTAGATCATCCATTAGATTGTCAGTTTGTCTTTTCATCTCTTTCGCGCCTGTTTGCGCTTTTTCCACTCCCCGCTGTATGGTTTCCCTTACTTCCTGAGGTTCCAATGGTATTTTTTGACCAGTGAAGTAAAGGTAGCCAAAGTATATCAGCACCAGTACCAGTATGAATACCGCCAGCTTAATGAGTCGTTTGAAGATTGCACCAACCAGGAGTAGCAGCAGAATAGCTGTGATAATGATGTAGAAGGGATTTGAAAGGATTGTTTCCATTATTTTGTCCATTGTTCCTCCACTATTTTATTTGTAATTTATAAAGTTCTCAAAAATTTGCTGATTTTGGAACAAATCTTCCGGGTTACCTAACTCATCGAGATAGTTATCTCTGACGGATTGATAGTCATGCAAATTTTTCTCAAACATCCTGCTTCCATGTTTGAAAGTCATTTCCGGATGGAATTGAATACCCCACACAGGTAGATTTTTGTACTGGAAAGCCTGGCAAGGGCAATTCTCTGTTGATGCAATTACCGAGAAATCTTCATTGAGATTAACAACTTCATCGAAATGAGAGTGAGCAAAAATTGGCATGCTGATCCCTTTGAAAAGAGCATTAGATTCAATGTGTACTTTTCTCCAGCCAAATTCAGGTGTCTGAGCTTTTTGACAAGCGTATGACCCGAGAATTGTTTTTGCCAGCATTTGATGACCATAACAAATACCCAGTATCGACTTTTTGTTTTCCAAAAAGTATTCTATAATGCGATAAAGTTCTGAATCATATTTGTTTGTAACTGCTGCTGACAGCTCAGAACCCGAAATTAATAAATGAGTGAATTTTGTGAAATCTTTCAAACCTGAAATATTATCCAGATGTGTGATCTCATATCTGTGCTTGCGAAATGCTTCTATATCAGGAAGGATTTTCTCCCCGAAATATGTTTGTTCTGTAGTGCAGATTATACAGTTTATGATTAAAAGCACTCTTTTTACATCCTGCTGATAGGAAATGTACGGAACTTCAGAGTCCATTCGGTTTCTGTCAATTCCAGTAAACTGATTGAGTTTGCGGAACGGGGAACGTTATCAAATACAAGGGTTAGCAAAGTTGGTATTCCGCTAATCATCTGAGTTTTTAGTTCCCAATAAGTCTCTTTTTTGTTACCCATTTCTCTTGAAGTGACTTTAAATTCTCTACCTTGATCATCAAAGAATCTGGTGGTATTTTTAATTCCAATTTCACGATCGTCCTCTGATAAATTGGTGATTCTTATTTTAATAATAACTTTCTCATCATGAGTTGCTTCACACGAAAGTATATTGAAATCATATTGATAAGCTTGTAGTGTAGGTAATCCTAAATCATTAGCAATTGGTTGTTCTTCTTTCTCTTTTTCGTCGATAGCTACAGTTTCTTTTACTATTTTTATTTGAGACAAATTGAAATTATGAACAGTGCTGATATCTGAGACAACAATTTCTTCAGATATTGGCTCATATCCTTCTTTTGAGATATTGATATTGTAATTTCCGGGGACAATTTTTTGCATTGGTCTATCCCAGATTTTTCCATTTATAAGTATTTCAGCATCGGCAGGAGTAACGTTTATTGTCAGATCTACTTCCTCAATGGTGTCGAGTCGGATATAGTAAACAGCAGCGGGTTCAAATGCTTTCTCGGGAGGATTTATTACCAAGTCTGAATAACCGGGAGATTTAATTGTTAGTTTATTTTCACTAGATGAAAAGAAAATATATGTTTCATTTCCGGTAGTTTTATCGACTCTGTATGTTTTTTCCAACAGATTTATTGCGGCTGGCTTAACGGTTTCTACTTTCAGTGCAGCACAGTAATTGTAATCGATATCCTTAACCAGTTCTCTTTCAGCTGTAAAGTCAGAAGGTAAAGCTCTGTACTCCAGTATTGAAAATTCTTTTGCATATAGTATGCCGGCAAAAAGAAAAAACGCAGATAGTAGAAAAGATTTGATTTTCATAGTGACTCCTTAGTTTTTTTCAGGTTTCATTTTTATAAACCTCTTTTCCAGATTTATCTATTTCGTCAATTTCTAAAATTACTACTTCAAAAAAAATGGATGTCTTTTTCTGTTTGAACCTGTCTCTAATAGATTATTATCAGGCATCTTGATTGTTATCGAGTTTTTTCTGGCAGAATGCTTCATTTGGCTTAGATTGTTATCAATGTAATTTAACATATAGTCTGTATAAACAGGTAATTAACTTCATAAACAATCCATTAGAACTGAGATTTATGTTCATGGAGGTATCAAATGAAAGTTGCAGCCGTAATGACAGAACTCTTCCCTTTTTACCGTAACACAAAATTTGCCAACGATATGCATCAGTTGACCTTTGTGAAAAAAAATATTGAATACCAGCCAATCATTCCAATGTTTGAAAGGGTAAAGCTGAAAGCTGCTAAAGTTATTTATACAGATAAAGAAACTTCAGTATCAGTTTTCCAAGAGACTTTTCCCAATTCCAATCGAACAGTCTATATTTTTAAACCCAAGAATAAATATTTCGATTTTGAAGCTGAAGATGCAGATGAGAATATTGTGCTTTTCTCAAAAGCAATTGTAAATTACTTGCAGGATTCTGATTACAGTATTGTTCATTGTTTTAATGAAGAAACTGCCCTGATTCCATTTATGATAAAAAATAACCCCAAAACAAATAGAATTAAATCTGTGTTTACCTTTACAAACTTTAATCCACAACACCATGAATTCCTCCCGGAGATAAAGACTTCTGATTCTTATCTTGAGTCAATACTCGCGGAAATTGGAGTGATTGAACTCTTCAAACTTGGGATTGTTTTTGCTGACAAGATTACTACTACTAGCAAAAATTATGCAAATGAAATTTTATCTGAGGAGTTTGGTCTGGGACTAGAGTCTTTCTTTTTGCAGAGGAGTAAAGATTTATACGGGATCATGAATGGAGTAAATTATAAAATATGGAATCCTTCTAAAGACAAGTATATAGCCAGGAATTATTCTGCAGATGAATTAGGAGAGAAGATTCGCAATAAGGATGTATTGATAAAGGAGTTAGGTTTGCCGGATAAAAAATGGCCTTTAATAATTTTTGGAGGTCGGCTTGAATACCGCAAAGGTATAGATTTAGTGATTAATTGTTTGCCGGAACTCTCTAAACTTAAGATTAATCTGGTGATTTATGGTACTGGTGAGGAAGAATACCAAATTAGATTGAAAGAGATGATTGGTAGATTCCCGAATGTGTTTATTAAGATTGATTTCAATGAACAGATTGCTCACAAATTACTTGCCGGGGCTGATTTTATTTTGTTACCGACAAGAGTCGAACCGGGTGGGGTTTCTCATTTATATGCTTTAAAATACGGTGTTATTCCTATAGCACGTAGAGTGGGGGGACTGCTCGATGCAATAGTTGAACAGGTCAGCGTAAATAACATGGTTAACGGCAATTCACTATCCTCTGCTAACAACAAAAACTTCAATGGCTTCCTTTTTACCAGCTATTATGAAAACAGTTTGATAGATATCATCAGAGAAGCAGCTGAAGTTTACTATGACAAGAAAATATTCAGGAAATACATATACAATGCTATGCAAGCTGATTGGTCTTGGAAGCAGTCTTTTATTCAATATTTAGAAGTCTATCGTAAATGTTTTGAATAAAAAAAAGGGTAACATACGAAATGCTACCCTGGAAAATAATCATATAGTTTAGAAATCTTTCAATAAATTAGAAGCAATAATTGTTCTTTGAATCTGATTAGTGCCTTCGTATATCTGAGTTATTTTAGCATCTCTCATCATTTTTTCGACAGGGTATTCCTTCATATAGCCATATCCGCCAAGGATTTGAATTGCATCTACTGTAACCTTCATAGCTACGTCAGAAGCAAAAACCTTACACATAGCAGATTCTTTTGCGTATTTTTTTTCACCTTCATCAATCATTCGTGCAGTAGACATAACCAATGATCTGGCTGCCTCAATCTGAGTTGCCATGTCTGCCAACATGAATTGTACTGCTTGAAATGATGAAATAGGTTTTCCAAATTGATGCCTCTGTTTAGAATACTTTGCTGCTTCCTCATATGCTCCCTGAGCAATACCTATAGCTTGTGCAGCTACCATCGGTCTCGATTTGTCAAAAGTTTTCATGGCAATCATGAATCCCGTACCCTCTTTACCAATTAAATTTTCTTTGGGGATTCTGCAGTCTTCAAAAATTAATTCTCTTGTTGAAGAAGCTCTGATACCTAATTTATCTTCTTTTTTGCCAAAATTGAATCCGGGAGTTCCTTTTTCTACCAGAAAACACGATGCGCCACGAGCTCCTTTATTTTTGTTACTTAAAGCAAAAACTGTGTAATAATCTGCGTCTCCACCATTTGTAATCCATTGTTTTGTGCCATTCAATACGTAAAAATCTCCGTCTTTAGTTGCAGTGGTTTCAATTCCACCTGCATCAGATCCAGCATTAGGTTCTGTCAGAGCAAAAGCACACAATTTTTCACCGGATGCAACTTTGGGTAGATACTTCTTTTTCTGTTCCTCAGAACCACCTAAAAGTATGGGGTACATTCCTAATCCTGTTGCTCCAAAAGCAAGACTTATACCGCCAC
>JAQVBK010000247.1 GCA_028690365.1 Candidatus Cloacimonadota bacterium | reverse complement strand
CCGGTCCTTCCTGGTCATGACAGTATTGCACATGGATTAATTCATGACTGGCTGCATCCTGAGTAGTCCTTAATCCTCTTCCCACCGGTGGGAGAGGTTCTCACTTGCCGATATGACATAATGGGGGACCTCAGAGATGATGACGAGCAATATGCGGTGTGAACAGTAAGGACAACTTCCAGTCCTGAGCGACTTCATCTCCATCATCTCTTCTGAACTGAGTGACCGGTAATCGACTATCTCTCCGGAGGTATGAGGGAGGTTCATCAGAACTGCCGGACTGAACTGGTGGTGGCACCGCTGGCAGAATCCCCAGAGACCATACTGGATAATAATCCGGGTAATGCCCTGTTCATCAAGTTCATGAATGACCGGGTGATTCCAGTAAAAGATTGGGAACTTTCGGATGGCGACCGGGAGCCCTGCATATATCTTTAACTTTGGAACCTCTGAATGGGTCTGATACCCGCCTGGCACATGCAGCACGACCTGGCAATGTATACACATCGACTCCCCTCCCTGTATGGGGTCCAGTTCGCTGAGGTCAACAGTATTTAATTCACTGCAGATAGGACAGGGAAAAACGATGGAATTTTGAACGAATTTAACATCATTGGTCGTTTTATTGAGGGGGATTTTAACTTTTTTCACCGGGGGACAGGGGATTTCCGGTTTTGAAATCTCCTTTTCCGGCTTTTGTGCCCCCTGTGTCTTATCTGTACAGAGAGTCTCCGCATCAGCGTCAGATTTTTTTCTATTCCAAAACCCCATTCACCCCACCATCCTGAATATTTCTTGTTGATACTAGTACGAGAAAAGGTAAGAATGTATCTTTTAGGATGCCGAGGGTAAACCATATCAGAGACATGGCTAAAAATGAGGGTGTCCAAAAATCGGGTGAAAATAAACACAGTCATCCTTAAAATGCTAATATTTACACATGAAAATCAGTGTTCCTCTCTACCTTTCTACAAGAGGTAAATTTTTTTTGAAAATGAAAAGAAAATTTGTTAAGGCACAACAATTTCTCTCTAATAACGACACCATCCCCCACAATGACGATTATTCTCCGTCATTTAGGTTAAAGCGGATTCCCCAATAGTCTCAAAGGTAATATCAATTCAATTTGTTTCTGACAATTCAAAACTGAGCCACTTGACAATTCAAAAAGTGATCCACCCACTAAGGCAATTGACGACATTTCTGATTAGTCTTCTCTCCTTCGGTAACTATTTCCAGTCATATTAAGAATTAACGCCCTATGCGTTATTCTATCCAATAACGCAGCAGTTAATGTTTTATCATGGAAAACTTTCACCCATTCAGAAAACATAAGATTCGATGTTACCAAGGTACTTTGAATCTCATATCTTGCTGCGAGAAGTTGAAACAATAATTCTGCTCCTTCGAGATCAAATGATATATATCCCAACTCATCAATAATTAACAAATCCGCCTGTTTGAGTTTTTTAATCAGAAATGACAATCGATTCTGTTTTTTTGCTTCATAGAGTTCATTTATCAGAGTCGCTGCAGTTCTGAACAGGACTTTATACTCATTCAAACAAGCCTGGACCCCGATTGCAATTGCACAATGTGTCTTCCCGGTCCCTGAATTACCAATTAAAATAAGATTTCTCCGTTCTTTCAAGAATTCTAATGTTTGAAGATCAGGAAGGGATCGTCTCCCATCATCTGGAAGAGCATCCAAATTTAGATCTTCAAAACGCTTTACCGTAGGAAAACCTGCCAGTTTTAATGCTTTCATCTGTTTGTTTAACTTACGAGTATGTAACTCTGCAGATAGGGCATCATTCAAAAAAGCAGTAACCTCTGGATTTTCAGCATATTTGCTCTCATATACTGAGTAAACCATAGAAATGTGAAGATTTTTACAATAATCTTGTAATGTGTTTGCATTCATGCAAATTTCCCTCCAATTTTTTGTCAAAGACCTGAAGATCAGGCTCAGGGACCTCTATTTCAGAAATATTCCAGTTCTCTGTACCAATCATCCTGGATTTGGGTTCAAATATTAAGAGTTTCAATAGATCCGGCGTTACAATCAGACCATGTTCTTTACAAACTTCGAGAGCATAAACAACAGCTTGGGGAGATGAATCTCGAATTATTTCTAGAATAATCAAAAATTCTTTTGGGTGGTCAATATAATACATCTCAAAAAGATTCTGGATATCTTGATCCAGTGAACGAAGAAGTTTTGAGTGTCTTATGGCTCCGGGTTTACGACCAAATGTCCGGATATAATGACCTGTCTGTAAAGAATACTCCCCACGACCCATTTTTCTTTCATGAACCGCTATGATCTTGTCATTATCCATCATCTCTATCCGATTAGAGAATATTTTGACAAGAATTGTTTTCGAACAAAAAGTATCTGGGACTGAGTAGAAGTTCTTGTAAATCTCTATCAGATTGTACTTATTAATTGTTGATGTACGGAGTTCATAATGAGCAAATTCCAAGGTTGGAAGAGGAAACATCTCTGGAATCTCCTCTAATAGTAATTGTGTTGGAACTTTTGTACGCCTATGAACATGTTGATTGTTGATTCCAATTAAACCATTTTTTAAATGATCATTTGCATCAGCCAGAGAATTGAAACGAATTATTTCACTGAAAGCAGCTTTTCTAACAACAGATACCGATTTTTCGGTACTACCTTTTTCATGAGGAGAAGCAGGATTACAAACATTTGGCGTAAACTGGTAATGGGTTGCACAAAGAAGGAATCTTTGATTATACTGCTTTTTTCGGAGGTCATAAATCGTTGTTGCATTATCATAAAAAATTACTTTTGGAACTACTTTTATTTCGTTAAAAAAGTCTATATGGGCCTGAATGACATCAAATGTTGTCTGATTGAGATATAATCGTCCAAACCGGTATTGACTATAATTCAAGGTAAAGATAGCCAAAGAAATTTTTTGAATGACATTACCCAGGGTCAGGTCAACATAACCCCAGTCAAATTCTGCTCGGTAACCTTCTGGAGGATCTTGTAAGATAAAAACATCTCGATGGCGATGAGTATCCTTCCAATCATGGATAATGTCTCGAATTGATGAATAACTTATCTGATATCCACGTGCTTGAACGATTCGATGGATCTCTGTTCCGGATAATCGTTGTTTTCTTGGTTTTGTTTGATTATCCTCAAGATAAGAGTGAACAAGACTAATGAGATCATCTGTCAAAACTCGTTTTGGCTGTTTTACTTTCCGATTGATTGTAACTATTTCAACGGCATTGCCTTCTTGGACACTAATTAGACTTTCCAAATACTTTTTTACAGTATTTCGAGATATACCAAGTTCTTTTGATACTTGTCTGATTGATTTGTACTTTTCGTATAACTGTTGGATCTGGTTGATCTCATCCACAGAAATCACCCCCACCACCTTTTGGATGGTTCCAAATGTCGTCAATTGCCTAATGGGGTGGCTCAGATTGGATTGTCAAAAGTATATATAGGGTGGATCACATTTGGAATGTCGAAAACATATCCTTCTCCAGAAAGATAGTTGCAGCCATGAGAGGTTCTTTTAGAATCTTAAAATTCTGTCCGTCTTTCCCTTGGCCTTTATACGTAATCAGGACATTAGCACTATCCATTTAATCCTGGGGGATATTCGTTAACAGAGAGAATGTGGCCGCTTTTCTTTTTCTCTTCTCAATAATTTCCTCATTTCTCTTAATGTCAACCGTTTGAATCTTCCAATTCCGTATAATTTTAGGAGGTTTTGGGTTCTTTGCGGGTCTTCCTACAGGTTTTTTTATTTCTTCTTTACAAACAAGTAAAAGTTCGGGATAAATGAGTGATTTCGAATAATCCTTTAAAAATCGTTCTTTCTCTGCAAGACCATCAGGTTCACATGCAAATTCTCTCTTTTCAAGTTCCTGAAGAAGGGAATTTAATTCATCTTTGGCTTTTTCTACCTTTTTCTCGATAAATCGCTCCCTCTATGAACTCCGATACACATGAACAGTGCATGGATGGCCATAGATACTTTCAGTAATTGCACAGGACCAGTACTCAGTTGATGTTTTACCAGGATGGGAGCAGCAAGGACCTTGATAAACCCAGTTATTTTCAGTATATGTCTTGGTTCGAGCTTTTTCGGCCAATTTTTTATGAAAATTCTCTGGAATTCTTGATATGAACCGGATGGGGTGTGGCCCTTTAAACAATTTCTCAACGTTGTGTTTTAAGAAGTTTAGAATCTGCAATGTACGAGTATTTTTTAAATCCTTCCCCAAATATTTCACGTAATTCGTCAACAACCAGGTTATTATAAGTGCAATCAGCAGTGTTCCCATCAAGTACTTTTGAACCTGCATTCCCGTCGACTCATAACGAGGCAGGTGGTGCCACCCCTAGATCATAATACAATTGTTCTTGCTTTTCAACCCAAACTATGCCTTCAATTAGGGAATAATTAAATTTTTACCTTTCTCTATATTCTGTAGAGAGATTAGGTCTTATTCCAGTACCTCATATATGCATTAATGTTAGGGAATAATTTAAGGAACGATTCTAACGATTGTTCAATCTGATTGTTAAAAGAAGACCAAATCAAAGAAACTATTCCCTATGGATAGAATAGTTTGGGTTACAAATATTTTTCCATTTTCACAAAAAAAAAATTACCTCTTGTAGAAAGGTAGAGAGGAACACTGATTTTCATGTGTAAATATTAGCATTTTAAGGATGACTGTGTTTATTTTCACCCGATTTTT
>JAQVBK010000246.1 GCA_028690365.1 Candidatus Cloacimonadota bacterium | reverse complement strand
AATGAATCACTGTAGACAGCTCTTTGACCTTGCAGAACTGCCTTAGTATCTATTTTATCAAGTTCAATCTCTTGGTATCCGCCCGAATACGGTTTATGTAGAAACCAGGAAGGCATAAATTTTGATTGAAAATAGGAGACAATTCTCTGGCTTTTGTTCTCCGAAGGGAAAGATAGGTATCTGAAAAGAAAAGGTAATTCGAGAGGTTCCATATCGAATGTGATAGAAGTTAGGGCAAGATCTTCAGAATAAAACATTGGGGTTGAAATAAGGTATATCAAGGTGGAGACAGTGTTATTCTTGTAGAAGAAGTAGTCGAGATAGAACATTTGTTCATTCACTCCGCATCTTCCAGCGCCTTGTCCTATGTTAAACATTTTTCTATCGAGAATTTCTTCGACAAGCTGATGGTTGTTGTATTTGGAAAAATCTCTGGCATGAGATATTCCCATGAGCAAAATATCATAAGTCTCATTTTCTTTCATGACAAGCAGATTACTGTCTGTTTCATAAGCTTTAAAATCTTTGCTTTTGATGATCTCCGTAAGCAGAGTTAACGAAAAGAAGAATGAAGAGAATAAAAGAATTATGTAAATAATTATGAGTTTAATAAACCTTTTCATAAAGCACCTTTCATGATTAAAATGCGAAATAGATAAATTCAGTTTTGTTAAAATTACCGGCAACAATTATTAAAAATCCTACTGCGAGGTAAAATAGCCATCTAGGTAATCTTGGAAGATTAAAATTTTCCATAACATGTAGTTTATCTCTACCAAACCATTCAGCAATTACAAAAATAATTATTAACACTGAAATTACAAGAGGATGCATTGAAGCTCCAACGAAATCCATTCTATGTGGCATAACAAAGAAAGATTTAGAGAAGATTGTACACAGATATTTCAGCGCGTGTAAAATGTTATCTGCTCTAAAGAAAACCCAGCCTATCATTACTAAGAAGAAAGTGACAGCAATTTCAGAAGCTTCTTTAAGCGATGGTAGACGTTTTCCCTCTGAGACTGTGTCTAAATGTTGCCGGTTCTTGTGGAGAACAAGCAGAGGTAAGAAATATATGGCATTCAATGTTCCCCAGGCAATAAAAGTCCAATTAGCACCATGCCAGAAACCACTGACTACAAAAATAATAAATGTATTCCTGATGTTAATCCAT
This sequence comes from Candidatus Cloacimonadota bacterium, assembly GCA_028690365.1. Taxonomy (GTDB): domain Bacteria; phylum Cloacimonadota; class Cloacimonadia; order Cloacimonadales; family JAQVBK01; genus JAQVBK01. The sequence continues at coordinate 3,611 of JAQVBK010000246.1, read as the reverse complement.
TTACCGCTTTTACTTCCGCCCAAGGGAATGTATAAATAATCTCTGAACCAACTGGACAAAGAAATATGCCATCTTCTCCAGAATTCAGCAATATCTCTTGAGAAATAGGGGAAGGCAAAATTTCTTTTGAGATTAAATCCGAATACTCTGGATATGCCTATGGCAATGTCTGAATAACCGGAAAAATCTCCATATATCTGAAAAGAGAAAAAAATTGCACCTAAAAAAAGAATACTGCCGGGGAATTTTTCAGAGTTGTTAAAAATAAGATTGGCAAATTCAGCGCAATTGTCGGCAATAACTATTTTTTTAAAGAAACCCCAGAGAGTTTGACGCATCCCGTCTGCTGCTTCAGTATAGTCAAAAAAGCGTTTGCGATAAAACTGTGGAAGCAGGTTTTTTGCTCGTTCAATCGGACCGGCTACAAGTTGAGGAAAGAAACTGACAAATGCCGAAAAAGCAATGAAATCGTGGGTTGGTTCTAATTCCTTTCTATAAACATCAATCGTGTAACTCATTGTTTGAAAAGTATAAAAACTGATTCCAACCGGTAGAATTATGTTCAGTGAACCGGCATTGATCTTTACACCAAAAAACGAGAAGGCTGAGATAAAATTGTCCTGAAAGAAATTGAAATATTTAAAGAATCCCAGGAATCCCAGATTAACCAGAATGCTTGTCCACAATAAGATTTTCCTTCGTTTTTCTGATTGTTCACTGTTTAATCTAATTCCTACCGAATAATCCACTAAAGTACTAAATATTATCAGGGAGAGGAATCTCCAATCCCACCATCCATAAAAAACATAACTGGCAATAACTATCAGAGAATTCTGAAGCCTCAGATTATGATTTGTAACAAACCAGTACAGAAAGAAAACTATCGGCAAGAAAATCGCAAAGTCAATAGAGTTGAAGAGCATTTCTTAGTTTGTCTCCTCATGATTTATCAATCCATACAGCGCCTCATCTGCATAAAGTTCTTTATCTGGGTAGAATGTATGTTGCCGTAAAACTCCTTCGAGTTGAAAGTTTAGCTTTTCCAGTAGTTTTTTCGATCGAGTGTTTTCATTATTTGTAGTGGCGCAGATTTTGTGAATGTTGATAGTTTTGAACAGGTAGTCGATTATTCTTTGAGCTGCTTCCATCATGATCCCTTGACCCCAGTATTCAGGCAAAAGTACATATCCGATGTCAACTCTGGAGGAATAACGGGCTATTGAAGCAATATTTATCCTGCCAATATCAGAATTATCAGTTTTTAACGTAATTCTCCATACAAAGACATGTTTCTGTTCTACACATTGCATTACTCGCTTGAAATTCTCAAATAGCTCTTCTTCGCTCATTTTTTGAGATAATCTGAGGAATTTATTTATCTGTTCATTGGTGAACATCTTCTTGTAATCATCAAAATTATCTTCTGCAGATGGAACTAAAAGCAATCTCTCGGTTTCAAATTTTGGTTTTTCTGCAAAAATCTTATCGATATTGTGGTTCATATTATTCCCTTTCTTTTATTGTGATATTCAGCAGAATATTTTGTTTTGACTACCGGAAGAAATCTCTAAACTCCGATCTGATTAATCAGGTATCCGCCTTGTTCGCCACCTGTTGGACCCAATTCTATTATGACATCAGAATTTTTTATAATATCATCATTATGCTCCACCATAACAACTGTATTCCCTACTGAAACAATTTTTTGCAGAACAGTCATCAGGTTTCTGACATCTTCAAAATGTAAACCACTGGAAGGTTCATCCAGAATGTAGATAACTCTTCCATTTGTTTGAGTACACAATTGTGTCGCCAATTTAATTCTCTGGGCTTCTCCGCCGGAAAGTGAGGTTGAGTTCTGACCGAGTTTAATATACCCAAGCCCTATTTCATGCAAAGTTTGTAAAATTCTGTGTAATTTTATGTTGCAATCGAAAAGAGTCAAAGCTTCATCAACACTCATCTGCAAAATATCAGCAATGTTTTTACCTTTGTACTCAATTTCCAGTGTTTCCTTATTAAACTGTTTACCCTTACAACAAGGGCATTCAACCTCAGTGTCCGAAACAAAGGGCAGGCTCAGATGTTTGATTCCTTCTCCATTGCACTCCTGACATTGCCCTTCTTTATTATTGAAGCTGAATCGTCCGGCTTTAAAGCCCTTCTCTCTGGCAGCGTCGGTTTTGGCAAAGATTGTGCGAATTTCATCCATTAATCCCGTGTATGTAGCGGGATTTGAACGAGAGTTTCTTCCGATGGGTTTCTGGTTTACAAAGATTATTTCAGAAAAAATTTCTGTTCCTTCTATGCTCTCAAAGTTTTTATCTTTGAGCGTGATTCCGGCTAATGCAGATGTTACTGCTGGGTAGAGACACTCTTCTACTAGACTGCTTTTACCAGAACCACTCACTCCGCAGATACAAACAATAGCTCCCGACGGGAAAGCAACATCTATATTTTTGAGATTATTGGCTTTTGCTCCTTTCATTATTATCTGATGAGTCAGGTCGGGGGAATAGCTCTTATCAATCTTGATTGTTTTCGATTCATTCAGAAACTGTCCGGTTTGAGAATTAGGATTATCCATTATTTTCAGAGGAGAACCTTCGGCAATTATTTCACCACCGTAGAGTCCTGCGCCTGGTCCAATGTCAATAATATTGTCTGATTTAAGCATGGCATAGCGGTTATGTTCCACCATGATAACTGTATTTCCATTGTTTTTCAGATCTTCAATTATTGTGAAAAGTTTTTCAACATCTTTTTGATTTAGACCCATAAATGGTTCATCGAGTATATAAGAAACGTTTGTAATTCCATTTACAAGCTGAGTTACTAATCTGGTTCTCTGCAGTTCGCCACCTGAAAGTGTTGAGGATGTTCTGTTAAGAGTTATGTATGAAAGACCTGCCAGAATGAAATTGTTGCATAATCGATGCAATTCCAGCATAATGGGTTTAGCAAGCTTGAATTCGTTATTTTGCAGATATCCTGGAAGTTCCTCAACCCATAATTTCAACTGAGACACTGGTAAACTGACAATTTCTGGAAGTCTTTTACCACCTACGGTTACAAGCCTGCCTTCTCTGCTTAGTCTTTCACCCAGACAGGCAGGACAAAGTTTTGCTCTGGTAAATGATTCTACAATTCGTTCTGTTCCACTGCCTTCTGCCAACAATCGCTTTAGAATATTCACAGCACCTTCAACTGGTCTGGTAATTTCTCCGGTTCTGCCGTTCTGATTTTTATAGCGAAAGGATACCTTTTGACCATTAGAACCAAATAAAGCCTTTTGTCTGAACTCCTCATTAAGTTGATTCCAGGGTAGTTCCAGATCAACTCCCATTTCTGCAGCCAGAGCAAGTACTTCTCCTTTCATCCAGTTTGCATTTGGGGAAGTCCTGAATTTTCTGAGATCTCCCCAGAAAGGAGATGCGTTGTCCAGCAAAGATGATTCAGGATTTGTGATTATCAAAGATGTATCAATTTCTGCAATTTTACCAACGCCATTGCATACAGGACAGCAACTCTCCGGATTATTGAAACTGAATGTGGCAGGAGTAATCTCAAACAAAAAATGATTGCACTTATAGCACATCTGAGTTGTCTGA
>JAQVBK010000022.1 GCA_028690365.1 Candidatus Cloacimonadota bacterium | reverse complement strand
AACAGATTTGGTTCTAAAAGCCGCTATTGCTCATTTATGGTTCGTGACAATTCATCCATTTGACGATGGAAACGGGCGAATTACAAGAGCAATTACAGATATGACATTGGCACGTTCTGACAAAAGTATCAGGCGATTCTACAGTATGTCAGCGCAAATTAGAGTCGAAAGGAAACAGTATTATGAAAAACTTGAAAAAACACAAAAAGGAAATTCAGATATAACAGAATGGATTTTGTGGTTTTTGCAATGTTTAATAAATGCTATTGACTCCACAGATGGGACTTTATCGAAAATACTTTATAAAGCAGAATTTTGGAAAATACATTCCACCACAATTCTCAATGATAGGCAACAAAAAATAATAAACAGACTTCTTGATGGATTTGATGGAAAGTTAACAACCTCGAAATGGGGAAAAATTAATACGTGCTCACAAGATACTGCTCTTCGAGATATTCAAGATTTGATAAAGAAGGATATCTTACAAAAAGTAGCAAGTGGTGGACGAAGTACAAATTATGAACTAAAGGAAATGCCAGGCGGTAACACGAGGTAATAGCCAATAGGGTTTCAGTGGTTTGCGAAGGTTTGTATCCCGCTTCAACTTTTCGTGTATCTTGACAGGGAATCACCCGCAATCCCTTACTTGCCATACCGCCACCGTTATCCCCCCCCATTCCACAATCATACCCAGTCTAACAGAACTGTTCCGCTGTTCTGTCATATTTATCCTAAAAATTGCTCTTTACACTCTTCCGAGGATAAGAAATCTGGCATCTTTTATAAGGAGGAATCATGTTAGCAGAATCAACTAAAGCAGCCTTTAATGATTTTTATCGCCAATATCTGGGAATAACAGCTAAATGTGCCGGAACTGTAATTGCCTGTAAGAGAAGATCAGAACCATTTTGCTTTTATTACAGACATCTCATCATAGCAACTCAGATTGAGGACAATTACTTCTGTTCGGTTGCGCCCGAATATGCCGAAGTCCTGAGCGGAGAGCTGAACTTCAATACTACAGAGACTGTAGATGAAAAGTTAATGGCAATCGATGATGCCTTGTGTAAATTGCTGGAGCATTATTCCATTGCGAAATTTTATAGCAACACCAATGATAAAAACACCTTCAGACCTTATGAAGTATCTGATGAAATTGTGGTGCTTTCAGACAAGTACAGAGACATGTTTTTTTCGCCCTGGCCACTGAGGGGAAACGGCTACAAAGAAAAATACTGGCGGAAAAGAGAGCAGTTAATCAGAGATGGTCGGTACTTCATGTGTATAAAAGACGGCAGACCGGCATCATATTCATACATAACCGACATTGATAACGGTGGAGCAAATATTGCCGTAGTAACTAATCCCGCCTACAGAAAAATGGGCTTGGGGAAAGCAGTAGTTTCAAAGGCTACAGAATGGTGTCTCGAAAGAAATATATTGCCAATCTATGTAGTTGATCAGACAAATACAGCTTCGATAAACCTGGCTGAAAGTCTTGGCTACGAGAGAATGACAGAAGAAATTCGCGTAACAGGACAAGCTTAGTATAAAATTTCCCCAATAAGCTCTGCATTTCCGCAAAATTTCCGGGAAATAAATAATCTTGTCACTCTTTGTGCTGTTTCCCTATAAACAAGTCTAAAGCCTGTTCTGCTATTCCCTGAGGATCTACCGAGCCTGACAAACAGTTTGTCAGAACTGCAATGGAGACATCATATTGTTCATTGTATATCAGAATAGTTGTAAATCCCAATGTCATTCCGTTGTGTCCTTTTCCAAGACCGGTAAAATCTGCGATACCAAGACCATAAATTGAGTTCTCGGGAGGAAGCATTTCCGAGATGGTATACAAGGAAATCACATTGCCGTGGAAGAGATTATAAACAAACTTTACCAAATCAGATGTATTTGAGACAATGTTTCCGGCTGAGAATAAAAAAGAGTGATTATAGTCATAACTCAATATCTGATTGTCGAGAAATGTATGACCTTTACTCATTTTGAATATGTCAGCAGTTAGGTCGGCAGTTTGGGTAAGACTGAGATTAAGTGGCTGGCAGATATTTTCTACCAAATATTCAGAGAAACTTTTGCCGGAATATTTTTCGATGATCATTCCTAAAAGAACGTAATTAGTATTACAATAGTGGAAATTCTGTGAGATATTCTCAGGCTGAGGTGTGTGCAGAGATACTGCTTTCAGAACAAGTTCTTCAGGTAAATACACATTCTCCGGATTATCCAGAACAAAGTCCTGAAAATCATAGTCATCATTGAAATAGCCCAATAAATCGCTGGTATGGTTTAGAAGATTTTCTAACTTTATCAAATTGTTGTTCTCGAACTCCAATTCAGGCAGCAATTCTGATAGATTATCATCCAGGGAAAGAATGTTTTCTTCTACCATTTTCATTATCAAAGTTGCTGTAAATAACTTGGTAATGCTGGCAATTCTGAGTTTGTGACCGGGTGTCAGTTTTTCATCTGTATCCAGATTTGCTTTCCCGGCTGATAAATCAATCTGACCTGTTTCAGGGCTATATACGGAGAGCTGAACTCCGGGAACTTCTTCAGAGATTTCATTATTTATCATTTTCTGCAGATTATCAACTAATGATTCAGTAGAGTTTGAACTATCGCTGCTGCAGGATACAAACAGCAACATAGATAGAACCGAAAGAATCAGTAAGTATTTGGCTGTCATTAGTTACTCCCTCTGTAAGAAAGAAAAGAGCCCTTTTGTACCAGGGCTCATGAAATTTCACTATTTCAATAGCATCATCTTTCCGGTGAATACTTTCTTTCCAATTTTTACTTGACTGAAATAAATTCCCGATGATACAGCTTTGTCAGTTTCATCTTTACCGTTCCAGATCACCTGGTTTTTCCCTGATTGGAAAGTGCTGCCGGCAAAAGTTTTTACCACTTTTCCTTTGATGTTATAGATTTTTATCTCTACCGGAGTGTTATCTTTTTCTACGGAGAAGCTTATATTAGTTCCCGGACTGCGAACTATTGCCGAGATATTGAACGGATTAGGATAGTTGCCGGAAAAAGAATCGGTATAATTCTCGACATTGTTATCATTATTCCCTACTGTCAGGGGTAGAGTTATGGTTTCATATTCATTGTTCAGATAGATTTCGAAAGTGATTTCGGTACAGGATTCATTTGTGAAAGGAATAGTCAGGAACGGTACATTCTGCGGAATAATTTCGGAATGCGCAATCCCAACGAGATAGCCATTATCAGTGTTTGAAACCATTGTAGCATTATCCCAGTTAGTCAGCTCCAGAGCGTCTAATGAGATACCTTCGGCGATAGTTGACAGATTAAACCCAATGACATCTCCTTCGGCTGTGAAAACAAACTGATTATCAACAACTTCTGCAGTTATGCTGTTTCTCAGATTGTTATTCCTCATTTCCACCGGAAACTGGTCGATTATCCCCAGAGAATACTGCAGAATAAGAGCTGCATCATAAGCTAACAGAATCTCATTACCGTCAACATCGGCAACAGTGAAGCGTTCTTCTTCCCAGGGGCGTGGATCTGTTTCGGGGAGAGGGTCAAAATCTACCGAATACTGCAAAACCAGATCTGCATCGTAAGCTTCAACCAAGTTATTATAGTCAACATCTCCGTAGCGCAGTAAAACCGTAATCAAATTTTGGTAAGTAACCGAAGCTGTCTGAGTGCTGTTGGCAATTGTGAGAGTAACAGAGTATATGCCTGCTTCATTGTAGGTAAAGACCGGATTTTGCTCGTTGGAGTCAGTGATTCCATCGCTATCGAAATCCCATTCCCAGACATCAATGGTTCCGGTAGATAAATCCGTAAAAGAAACTGTAAGAGGACGATATCCTTCAGTTAAATCCGTTTCGAAGTCAGCCCGTAAAATTTCTTCCTGTTCAATGGAGAGATTTAATACAATGATGTCTTTTCCGCCATTGGCAGTATATTCATTTTCATTGAAAACAGCAGTTGTATTGAAAAAACCGGTAACATATATGTTTCCATCGTTGTGGGAAGCAACATGGATTGCATTATCCTGGTCAGCTCCACCACCGCCGGTAACCCAGAGCCATTCTCCATTTTGATCAATTGCTGCCAGAAATACATCCTCTCCGCCATTGCTGGCGTATGAGTATTCACCACAGAGCAGAGTATTCCTGCTGCGTCCTGTCATTAAGATCGTTTCTCCGAGAACATTTATGCCATAGGCGATATCGTGAGCTGTACTGCCGGCATTTCTGGTCCAGAGCCAGTTACCATCTGAATCCAGCTTGCTGACGAAAGCATCATACTGTCCCAAACTGGTTATGCTTTCTTCTCCAAACATAACCGTATTACGAAAGAATCCGCAGACGTAGATATTATTGTTAGCATCGATGTCGATGCCCATCGCTTGATCCAGAGAAGTGTCTCCTGCTGTTACAAACCAGTCCAGAGTCAATTCAGAGTCAAATTTACAGATAACAATGTCAGTCAAACCGTTAGAGGTGACCGGAGTTCCGCCTATGTTGGATTCTCCCCTGATATGTCCGGCAAGATAGACATTTCCTTCAGAATCAGTTACTATGTTTTCTCCGGCTTCAGAATCAGCTGTTCCGCCAGTTCCGAAAGCTTCCAGCCAGGTTCCATCTAAAGAGAGTTTTGCTGCAAATATATCTTCTCCCGAAGCTGATAGCGGATGTTCGCCCAGAGTCATTTGACCGTTGAATCCACCTGTGATGTAAATATAATCATCAATAGTTATGCCATAAGCGCGATTACTCATGCTGTCTGTTCCTACTGATTGGGCAATCCATTCCGTTTCGCCAGCAGAGTTTACTCTGATAACAAAGATTTCACGCTGAGCAGATGCTGTAACAGTATGTTCTCCCAATGTGAAGCTGCCACCAAAATATCCGCAAAAGTAAATATTATCTTCAGAGTCTACTGCAGCTTTGTAGGCGACATCTTCCGTTGTGCTCCCACCACTGATAGCCCACAAGATTTCTCCTGCCGGGCTTTGCTTAAAAATAAAAAAATCGCTGTCTCCGTTACTGGTCAGAATTTCGTTACCAATGTCAATAGTGGAAGTAAAAGCTCCCACCACAATCACATTACCCTGTGAATCAACAGCAACGCCATTTCCGGAATCATCACTGGTACCGCCAAAAGTATAAACATTCTCCCAGGTAACTTCCTGAGCAAAGCATAAAACTGCCAGAAAGGTCAGTGTAATAACTAGAATATTTTTCATGAAATCCTCCCTAAGTTTTTCATTACATTCAAATGACTCAATGATAAATATGCTTTCAACGTCAAATGTTATTTGCTTTTAAAAAATAGATTTTTCTGATGAGTTCAGAATTAAAGCTCTCAGGAAGATATTTTTCGTTTTATGTAAACATGCAATCAGCTCTTGACACAAAAAGCAAGATTATGCTTTTAGCAGATAAAGAAAATCTGACTATCAATAAGGAGCTCGACATGAACACAATCTCTCCCAACTCTAATATCAGACTACGCAATTTTACAGCAGCATTTCCGGGGAAATATATCCAGGGTGACAATACATTGGCAGAATTACCCGAATATATTCAGAGATTAGGTAAAAAAGGGTTGGTGATTGCTTCATCTACCGCAATAAGTAAAATTATCCCACAGTACAAACTGAATGAATTGCCCGATCTTCTTATTGTTGAACGGTTTCGGGGTGAATGTTGTGAAAGAGAAATCGAGCGCATGTCTGACATAATCAAAACAGAAGGAATTGATGTTGTTGTGGGAATGGGTGGCGGCAAAGCTATTGATACTGCCAAAATTGCTGCCGACAGGATTGGACTACCGGTAATCATTGTTCCAACCATTGCTTCAACCGATGCTCCCTGCAGTGGCTGTGCTGTAATCTACTCAGAATCGGGGATCTTCGAATCTGTATATTATCAGAAGCTGAATCCGCAGATTGTGCTGGTCGATTTGAATGTCATAACCAATTCTCCTGTCCGTTTTTTAGTAGCAGGTATGGGAGATGCTCTTGCCACCTGGTTTGAAGCCAGATCGTGTCAGCGGACTCAGTCACAGAATGAATGTGGAGGATTAAGTACAATGACCGGATTGAATCTTGCGAAATTATGCTACGATACTCTGTTACGTTTTGGTACGACAGCCAGAATTGCCAATGAAAATAAAATTATTATACCCGCTTTGCATCATATTGTCGAAGCAAATATTCTTCTGAGTGGAATCGGTTTTGAAAGTTCCGGTCTGGCAGCAGCGCACTCCATCCACAACGGACTGACTGCTCTCAGTGAAACGCACTCTTTCTATCACGGTGAAAAAGTTGCTTTTGGTGTGTTAACCGGGCTTAATCTCACAGATGCTGCCCCTGATGAGATAGATGAAGTTTATTCATTTTGTGAGGAAATTGGTTTACCAACTACATTGGCGGATATCGGGTTAGAGAATATCAGCAGAGAAAGATTGCTGGAAGCTGCAGTAAAGACCTGTGTGCCCACGGATGTAATTCATCATGAAGCAGGAGTCATTACACCTGAAAAAGTGCTGTCTGCAATGATTGCTGCCGATGCAATGGGGAGAAAGAGAAAATTTAGGGACAGCATTGCCCGTAAAGCCGACAAAGAATCTAATTGATAAAAATACATCAAGTGGAGGCAGAATGGATTTCAAGGTAGGTTATTGTCAGTTTCGCCCTGAATTTCTCGGGGTTGAGAAAAATCTGCAAAAAATGGTTAGCATGATTTCAACTGTTGAAGCAGATTTGATTGTATTTCCCGAACTGGCAACCAGCGGCTATCTGTTTTCTTCAAAAGAAGAATTAGCTAAAGTCAGTGAACAGGCTCAGAAAGGAGAAACTGCTGAGCTGTTTACTCAGTTGGCAAAAGAAAAAAGAACTAACTTTGTGATAGGTTTTTCCGAAATCTGCAATGGAAAATTCTACAATTCTTCTATGTTGGTCAGACCAGATGGAGAGATTTTCATTTATCGGAAGACTCATCTTTTTTCGGAAGAAAAGCTCTGGTTTGAACCAGGCGATACGGGATTTCAGGTAGTTGAGATTGCAAAAGGTATAAAAGTGGGAATGATGATCTGTTTTGACTGGATTTTCCCTGAGTCAGCCGGAACTCTGGCAAGAAAGGGGGCACAAATTATTTGTCATCCGGCAAATCTGGTTTTACCCTGGTGTCAGAAAGCGATGGTGACCAGGTCAGTTGAGAACAGAGTCTTTACGATTACTGCTAATAGAATTGGAGAAGAGAAAAATGCTTCCGGCAGTCTGGAGTTCACCGGACAAAGCCAGGTCACATCAATTCGGGGAGAGGTTTTGATCCAGTCGGGAACAGATTCGGAAGAAATAATCGTGACAAAGATTAATCCATTTGAAGCTGATGACAAAGACATTAATAAATACAATAATCTTAGGAATGACAGAAGAGATAAATTTTATTTCTAAAATACAACACAATGTTAGGAGATGCCATGAAAATTCTTGTTATCAACAGCGGTTCATCATCAATTAAATTTCAGTTTTTTGACCTGGATACAGAAGAAGTTCTTTGTAAGGGACTTCTGGAAAGAATAGGTCAGGATGAGGGAATTTTTAACTACACAAAAAAAGATGAGGAGAAGATTGTAAAAAACATTCCAATCGAAGATCATAAAGACGGGCTTGAGCTTGTCTTGGAGGCAATAACGGATAATGAACACGGGGTAATAAACTCAATCAATGAAATTGATGCAGTTGGTCATCGTATTGTACATGGCGGTGATAGAATTACAGACTCAGTTATATTGAACGAAGAATCACTCAAGATCTGCGAGGAATGCTCAGTTTTAGCTCCGCTTCATAATCCGCCAAATCTTATGGGCGTTTATGCTTTAAAAGAGTTGCTTGATGAAAAGATTCCCCACGTCGGAGTTTTTGATACTGCTTTTCATGCTACCATGCCGGAAGAATCATTCATTTATCCACTACCTTATGCTATGTATACTGAGCATGGAATCCGTCGTTTTGGGTTTCACGGCACCAGCCACAAATATGTAGCTATGAAGGCTGCAGAACACCTCGGGATTCCCTTTGAAAAGTTTTCTGGCATTACTGTTCACCTTGGTAATGGATCATCAATAACTGCTGTAAGAGATGGTAAATCGGTTGATACTTCACTGGGTTACGGAACAATGTGCGGAGTACCAATGGGTACACGTGCCGGTGATTTTGATCCTGCAATTATTCTCTATATGATTGAGAAACTTGGGCTTGATGCAAAAGATATTAACGGAACAATTTATAAAGCTAGCGGATTACTTGGACTGAGTGGCATTTCATCAGATTACAGAGATGTTGAAAGTGCTGCCCGGGAAGGACACGGCAGAGCTCAGATTGCAATCGATGTTCTTACCCACTCCATTGGCAAATATATATTAGCTCTTTCTGCTAATCTGGACAAAATTGATGCTGTGGTATTTACTGCAGGAATTGGCGAGAATTCAGCTTCCCTTCGAAAATTGGTTTGCAACAAATTAAAAGTCCTAGGTGTCAAACTCGATGAAACTGAGAACCTAAAACGGGGAGTTACTACTGTGATAAGTTCGGTTGATTCAGGAGTCAGGATAATGACAGTTCCCACTAATGAAGAACTGATGATTGCTCTCGAAACTAAACGATTAACCAAGAAATCTGTATCTTGAATCAATTAAGATAAATATTGAAGGGGGCATGAGCTCCCTGATTTTTTATGAAAAATTCTATAAGTCACAAGGAGAATCAGATAGAACATGTTTATATTCATGTTCCCTTTTGTCTGAGAAAATGTGGTTATTGCAGTTTCTATTCGGTTGAATCAGCTGATACTCAAACGAGATTAGCTTTTATTCAAGCCCTGAAGAAAGAAATTAATTCTCATAAAAACCATTTTTTGCTCAATCCGAAAACAATTTACTTTGGGGGTGGAACTCCTTCACTGCTTTCACCGGAAGAAATCACTGACATATTGGAACAATTCCCGACTGAAAATTGTTACGAAATTACTCTGGAAGTCAATCCTGCTACAGTAGATTCAAACTACATTTACAGCCTTCGCAAGACAGGTGTTAACCGAATAAGTATCGGGGCACAAAGCTTTCTGAATGAAGAATTGAAATTGCTGGGAAGATTGCATGACTCCAATTCAATTGTTGATACGTATAATGAATTCAAAATTGCCGGATTCTCCAATATTTCGCTGGATTTGATCTATGGTCTGCCAAACCAGAAGGGAAGCGATGTAAAGTTATCTTTGAAAAAATTAACGGATTTAAAACCGCAGCATGTCTCAATTTACTGCCTCTCATTGGAGAAAAATACACCAATGTACAGAAGCATATCCGATATCCCTTCGGATGATATCGTTTCGGATTTTTATTATACGGTTATTGATACTCTTGAAAATACGGGTCTTATGCAATACGAGATATCAAACTTTGCTCTAATGGGATATGAATCTCAGCACAATTTATGTTACTGGAATCAGAGTCATTATCTTGGACTAGGACCCTCAGCAGCCGGGTTTATTCCCAGCAGTGAAACTTGGGGAGTAAGGTATGTAAATGCAGCAAATCTGCAATCCTATCTCAATAATCCTGAAAATGCTGTTGTTGAGAAAGAGCAAATATCTCTTCGGGAAGCCGAAAAGGAGTTTGTTTGTATTGGTTTGAGGAAAACTGCCGGAATAGAACTGAATGAATATTCTCAGAAATTCTCTCAGGATTTTGTGTTAAGATACAAAAAAATATTAGATTCATTGCAAAAACAGGGATTTGTTGAAATTACCGATAAATCGATAAGGTTATCCCGAAAGGCGTTATTTGTCTCAAATGCAGTACTGGGAAAATTTCATAATTTTGATTAACGTAGCATTCACAAAAAAAGGGAGAATTAATCTCCCTTTTTTAATAAGTTGTTTTTCTTCAATCAATAACCCAGTCTACTATTAAGTTCTACTAGGATTTTCTTTGCTGCAACCGGTAAAACTGTTCCGGGTCCGAAAATGGCTGCAGCTCCATGTTCATAAAGGAATTCATAGTCCTGAGCTGGGATTACGCCACCACAGATGACCATAATGTCTTCTCTGCCCAACTTTGTTAGTTCTTCAATAAGCTGAGGTAGAAGAGTTTTGTGACCTGCTGCCAGTGAACTCATACCGATAACGTGAACATCATTTTCCACAGCTTGTTTGGCAGTTTCGGCAGGAGTCTGGAAGAGTGGTCCGATATCAACGTCAAAACCCAGATCGGCATAGGCAGTGGCGACTACTTTTGCACCTCGGTCATGACCATCCTGTCCCATTTTAGCAATCATTATACGGGGTCTGCGTCCTTCATTTTCCTCAAATTTGTCTGCCATTTTTCTAACTTCCTCAATGATTTCCGGATCAGAATATTCACTGCGGTATACACCGGAAATTGATCTTATGACTGCTTTGTGTCGGTCGAATACTTTTTCCATAGCAAAAGAAATTTCTCCCAGGGTTGCTCTGGCTTGTGCTGCTTCAATAGAGAGTTCCAGCAGATTACCTTCACCGGTTTCAGCCGCCTTGGTTATAGCAGCCAGAGTTTGTTGTACTTTGTTATTGTCTCTTTCTTTTTTAAGTTTTTCCAGTCGTTTCAACTGAGAAATCCTGACGGCTGTGTTTCTACTTCCAGAATTTCCAATGGAGCTTCTTTATTCAGTCGATATTTATTTACACCTACGATTATCTCTTTGCCGGAGTCAATTTTTGCCTGTCTTCTCGCAGCAGCTTCTTCTATTCTCATTTTGGGCAGACCGGTTTCGATAGCTTTGGTCATTCCACCCAAAGATTCAACTTCCAGAATGTGGCTCCAGGCTCGTTTCAGTAATTCATCAGTGAGAGCTTCCACATAGTATGAACCTCCCCATGGATCAAGCACATTACAGATTCCGGTTTCCTTCTGGAGATATATCTGAGTATTTCTGGCTATTCTGGCAGAGAAATCGGTGGGAAGTGCTATAGCCTCATCAAGTGAATTGGTATGAAGCGATTGAGTATGTCCCATTGTGGCAGCCAATGCTTCCAGACAGGTTCTGGTGATATTGTTGTAGGGGTCTTGTTCGGTAAGAGACCAACCAGAAGTTTGAGAATGGGTTCTTAGTGCCATAGATTTATCGGATTTTGGATTGAACTGATGAATCATTTTTGCCCAGATTAATCTGGCAGCTCTCATTTTCGCAACTTCCATAAAGTAATTCATCCCCTGTGCCCAGAAGAAAGAGAGGCGGGGAGCAAACGAATCAATATTTATTCCGGCTTTAACACCAGTCCTTACATATTCAAGACCATCAGCCAGAGTATAAGCCATTTCCAGATCGGCAGTAGCTCCCGCTTCCTGCATATGATAACCGGAAATTGAAATGCTGTTGAATTTTGGCATTTTTTGAGAAGTAAATTTGAAAATATCGGCAATGATACGCATAGAAGGTTCTGGTGGATAAATGTAGGTATTTCTTACCATGTATTCTTTTAGAATGTCATTTTGAATTGTTCCTTCCAGTTCTTCCATTTTTGCTCCCTGTTCCAGGGCTGCGACAATATAAAATGCCATGACAGGAATTACTGCTCCGTTCATAGTCATGGAGACCGATATTTTATTCAGGGGAATGCTATCGAAAAGAATTTTCATATCCAAAATTGAATCAATGGCAACTCCCGCTTTACCGACATCACCAACTACCCGTTCATGATCCGAATCATAACCTCTGTGAGTTGCCAGATCGAAGGCTACTGAAAGCCCTTTCTGACCGGCTGCGAGATTTCTTCTGTAGAAGGCATTGCTTTCTTCTGCAGTAGAAAATCCGGCGTATTGTCTGATAGTCCATGGACGCATTGAATACATGGTGGCATATGGACCGCGTAGAAATGGGGGAATACCGGCATTGTAGTGTATATGCGACAAATCTTTTATGTCATTATAAGTATAGAGTTTCTTGACATTAATCTGTTCATTGGTTTCCCAGAGAAGTTCATCAAAACCAGCCGAAACCTCTTCTCTGATTTTTTTCTTCCAGGCTTCGATATCAGTGGTGGCAATTCCCGGAGAGAATTTCATTTTGCTGAAGTCGGGATTCTTATTCATTGTTGCCTCCTTGTTTTTCAATTAGATATTCTTCTAGAGGTTTCTTAAGAATTTGCGACCATAATCTTGTGAATATCTCCAGGGCATTTGCTTTTACAAAAATAAAATCGTCTATTCCGGCAGATTTCATCTCTTCTATAATATCTTTTGGATAGCCTGCCAAAATTAACTGAGAATTATATTTCATCTCTTTAATCTTGTTAATAAATTCCGGAACAACAGATGGATAATCAGAATCCTGTGAGCAGATTACAATTATATCAGCGTTTGAATCTACAGCTTTTTGTACAGCTTCTTTGATAGAATTGAACAAATTACCGGAAATGACATTAAAACTTCCTACCCTCATGAATTCTTCACAAAACTCTATTCTGAGTTTCAGAGCTGATATCTGTCCAATACTGGCTATGAAAACAGTAGGTCGTTTACCTTTTTCTTTTAGATACTTTTCGGAAGCATTCCTGATGGCTTCGAAACTTTCGGCAGCGCGATGAAATCTGAGAGGATTTACAGTTACCGGATAATCTCCTTTAGCAATTTCAGTGCAGTTGGATAATTCTTTTTCAATAAGTCTTTCACTCAGATCAATATAGAGATTTGTACCAAGAATAGAATCTTTTTTTACTGCAAGATTCCTTTGTTTCTCCTGAGTGATTTTTGAAATCATAGTTTGTGGAAGTTCCTTAAGAATTGCCTGTAGCATTCCGCCTTCCTGTTCAATCATATTAATTATATCCCAGGTTTTTTCAGCTAATTCATTAGTCATGTATTCAATGTACCATGAACCGCCTGCCGGGTCGATAACTTTGTTCAGGTTAGCTTCTTCCATCAAAATAAGTTGCTGATTTCTGGCTATTCTGCGGGAGAAATCTTGTGGAATACGGACCGCTTCATCAAAACAACCGGTCTGCAAACTATCTACTCCGCCCAGAACTCCGGCAAAAGCCTCGGTTGTGGTTCTAAGAACATTTACATAAGGATCATAAACTGTTTTGTTGTGCAAAGATGTCTGACCGTGAATATACATTCTTTGCGAGTCTTCGTTACCACCAAATTCTTCGACTATTTGTGACCAGATCATTCTGGCTGCTCTGATTTTGGCAATTTCCATAAAGAAGTTTGAACCGAGGGATAAGGTAAAATTCATTTTTGGAGCAAGAAAATCTACATCTAACCCAAGCTTTTGATAAGCTCTGACATACTCAATTGCTGCTGAAAAAGTAAAAGCCAATTCCTGGGTAATACTGCTTCCGGCATGATTAAAGGTGATTCCCTCTATTCCGATAAACCTCAGATTTGGATTCTTTTTGGAAGCATTTCTAACAAAATCAGCGTATTCGGAAACAATTGACTCAAAGGGTTTGACCAATCTGCCCAAACAGAGAAGTTCCGAAATTGGATCGTAAACAAAGCTCCCTGCCAGACTGAACTCTTTTTCTTCAGCAAATTTGAGGAAAAGCGCAAATATTTCACAAGCGTTGAAGAAAGTACGAATTCTGAAACTATATTCTGCACAGTCAATCCCTGCAAAAGCCTTTTTGATGTCTTCATATGAATCTATAACCAATCCATATTTATGTTCAGTTTTATACGAAACAGTGAAATTGATCTCTGTCTGACCATTTTGCAGATCTACTTTAAGAGCTCTGTTAAATTCAATGGGGTCAGAATAATTGGTGTCCTGAGAAATTTTCCATGGTTTAGAAGTATAACCTGATGCTCTGTTGCCTCTGACAAAGGGTTTAAAACCCGGTAAAGAATGAGGGAACTGCAGATTTTCGATATCCTCAAGTCTGTACATTGGTTCTAGAATGATATTCTCGTAAGTTGTAGTTTTTAGCACTTTATCAAAAGGTGCTCCTTTTAAAAGTTTCTCTGCTGCTGCTTTCCACTCTTCATAAGTGGGTGGCGGGAAATCGTTCAGCAGATTGAGTTCTTTGGGTAAAGGATTCTCCAAACTCTTTTCCATATGTAACTCCATTTTGCGTTTTTTTGTAAAAGAATTAACCAAGGTTTTTGTGTCAATCATAAGTTTAATATCCAAATTTCAGTGAGTCATTCTGCAAATGTTTTAGTTGATTGGTTCTTGTTAAATGATAGCTTTGCAACTCTCTATTTCAGAACATTCAATTCTAAAAGGTTCAAAGAGATTTTTGAACCTAACAAAAATTTTTTAGATTTTGAAGAATTCAATAATTTATCATAAAAACGATTGTGGAGAGAAGATGACGGTAAAAATCTTTTATGAAGATCGGATAATTTACAACTTTGAAAGCATGATTGAGAAAACATTCTGCAGCAATGGCAGAGTTGGAGTAATTACACGAGAGACGATTTTTTATCCGGAAGGTGGAGGACAACCCTGCGACAAAGGTAGTTTAGACGGTATTGAGGTTGTGGATGTTCAGGAAACAGATGAAGGTGTGATTCATTATCTCGGTAAGAAAAATATCAAAATTCCTGAATCCGGAAAGAAGGTTTTACTCAGTATAGATCGCGACTTTAGAGAGGACAACTCAATTCAGCATACAGCACAGCATCTTTTAAGTGCTATTTTGGATAGTAATTTTAATATAGCTACAATTAGTTTTCATCTTGGAACAGAGTACTCAACTATTGATATTGAGACTGCGGGATTGCCAGCTGATTTCTTTGAAGGAGTTGAAGTTGAAGTAAATAAAGCTATCATGGAAAATCGTCAAATAACAGTAACTTTTGCTAAAACTATTTCAGAACTTGAAGGGATAAAACTGAGAAAGAAGCCATCAGTTGATAATGACATCCGAATAGTTCAGATAGATGGTTATGATGCTTCTCCATGTTGCGGAACACATGCAGAGTCTACAGGTATTTTGGGAGTTTTCAAGATATTGAAGACAGAAAAATATAAAGGTTATACCCGCATCTATTTTATTAGTGGCAAAAGGAGTGTTTCTGATTATTTAACTAAACACGAAATCTGTCAGAATCTAGCTAATTCAATGTCTTGTAACGTGTTAGATTTGGAGAAGAAAGTCAGTTCTTTGTGCAGTCAAATTAAATTTCAGAATCAGGAGACAAATAGGATTAAGCGAATGTTCGCACAGAGAGTTGCTAAAGATCTCGAGACTATGAGTTTTCGTCATGATGAGAGAAGAATAGTTGCTCATTATCTAAATGATCAGCAAATTGATTCTGATTTGATGAACCTTATTGCGGAAGAGCTAATGGATTCTGGAATGGTTTCGGTAGTGCTGTTGATGAATAATTTGGATTTGAAACTATTGATTGTTTCAAATTATGATGGAGTAAACTGTGGTGGAATCTTGAGGGAAATTCTACCGAAATATCAGGGAAAAGGAGGAGGAAATAATTATCGTGCGCAAGCAGTATTTGATGATGAAACTGCTATGGAAAATTGTTTCAACACAATTTCTAATTTGATAAAAGACTTGGTTTAAAAGCTTTGAGATCAGTGTTTGTTTGCAAGTTTGATATTAATGCAGTTTATGTTTGACAAAAAAAGGGCAAATGAATTGTAAATCTCCAAGCGAGGGAATATGGTAATTGAAATTATTGACAATTTTAGAAACACTTTTACTGAACATGCAATTTTCAGTGTTGGTTTCCTGATGATATGTGGCTATATCTTTGGCTATCTTTCGGAGAAAATTAAACTTCCTGCTATAACAGGCTACATAATTGCCGGCATTATTGTAGGCGACTCCGGACTGAAATTTATTCATGCACCGAATTCCGAACTTCTGCATAATCTTTCCGAAGTAACTCTTTCTTTCATAGCAGTAATAATTGGGGGAGAGTTTTCTTTCAGCAAACTCAAACGTTATGGAAAAAAAGTAATCATTATTGCCTTTACTCAGATGCTATTTGCTTTTGCATTAGTCTCAACTGGATTAATTTTGGTTGGCTTACCTCAGTATGCGGCTTTTTTATTAGGTGCGATAAGTGCTGCCACAGCTCCTGCAGCTACGGTTGTGATAATAGAAAAACTCAAAGCTAAAGGGGAGTTTGTAGATTATCTTTATGGAATTGTAGCTTTAGATGATGCGGGGACAATAATTCTTTTTTCAGTAGTTTTCGCTTTTTCGGTATCGGCATTTACAGGGGATGTGCCAAGATTAGAACTGGCAGTGTGGCACGCATTCAAAGAAATTGTGGTTTCTGTAATTATCGGCACAATTGCTGGATTCATTATTCATTATTCAACAATTCGAAAGAATTCTACTAATGAGATAAAAATAATTTCACTGGGGATTATGCTGATTTCTACTTCTATTGCAATAAGTTTGCATGTATCAGCATTGATAGCAAATATGACTATTGGAATGATTTTGATAAATATGAGCAGAAAAAACTTAAGAATTTTTACCGCTTTTGAACCACTTACTCCACCTCTTTATGCTGTCTTTTTTGCAGTGGCAGGTACAGAGCTAAATGTGCAGATATTGAAAGATCCACATGTTTTATTGGCGGGGGCAGTTTACATTTTAATGAGAGGATTGGGTAAATATCTGGGAATATTTACGGGTGCAGTAGTAACTAAATCTCCTGAAGTGGTAAGAAAATATCTGGGTTTAAGTATGTTGCCTCAGGCGGGAGTAGCTATAGGATTGTCATTATTTATTCAGGCATCACCTTTGCTTAAAACTGCTTCAGATGATGTTAAACTTAATGTGATAAAGATCATTAACATTGTCTCGGTAGCGGTTTTCTTTAACGAGTTGATTGGACCGCCATTATCTGAAATTGCAATTTTGAAAAGTTTGAAAAGACGATAGGAGAAACTATGGAGATCTCTGAAATTTTAAAAGTTGAGTGTTGTGAAACTGATTTCAATGCTAATAGTAAATTAGATGCTCTGAAAAAGATAGCAGAAATTCTAAAAAAATCTGAGCATCTGGCATCATTTAAGTCTGATACGATCTATGAGAAACTTTTAGAAAGAGAAAACAAGGGGAGTACTGGTTTCTCAAATGGTATAGCTATTCCTCATGGTCAACTTGAAGGATTACAAGATTTTGTTATAGCTGTGGCAATAAGCAAAAAAGGAATAGATTTTGAATCTCTGGATAAAAAGAAAAGTAAAGTGTTCGTTACTATTCTTGGACCCGCCGGTGAAAATGTTGAACATCTAAAACTTTTGGCGAAGATATCTCAAGCCTTGAAAGAACCGAGTATGGTAGATGAATTATTGAATTGTTCCAGTAAGGTTTCACTGTATGAAAATTTTGTCACTAGTGCAGAAGGAATTATTCAGGTAGAACAGGCAAAAGGAAAGGAAAAACTGCTGGTTTTAATCGTGAAAGATGAAAAAATAATGGATGACCTGGCGGAGATCTTTGTTGAATTTGGTATTCAGGAGGCTACGATATTGGATGCTGATCAGATGAAAAACCTTCTTTCTACTAAACCTCTGTTTATGGGATTCTTCAATTTCACCGGCGAGAAAACCAATTTCAATCAGATTATTATCTCGAAGATTCACAAAGAGTACATTAGGGCAGTTGTTCAGAGTATCGAAAGAATAGTAGGAGATATCAACAATTACTCAGGACTGAGTTTACTTGTCCTTGATTTGTTCTATTCGAAAGGATTTTAGAATCCGATTACCAAAGGGATGTGAAAAATGGATAATTTACTAAAAATCAATAAAATAATTGACGTATATGAAGCAATATTTTTTTTAACACTAGAAAATTTGTAATATGAGACAGAAATATATAATTGCTATAGATGGACCTGCTGCTTCAGGCAAAAGTACAACTGCCAGATTATTGGCTAGGATGTTGCATTATATATATATAGATACAGGTGCAATGTACCGTGCCTGTGCTCTCTGCTCTTTACAGGAACATATAGATTTGTCAGACAGAAAATCTCTGCTGGAAATGCTGGAAAACATCAAAATCGATATCATCTATTCGGAAACAGGGAACAGAATCTTTCTCAATGGTACGGAAGTTTCTGAAAAAATCAGATCATCCGAAGTAACCAGACTTTCTTCTGAAATCGCTACTATCGACATTGTGCGGGAAAAGATGGTGATTTTACAAAGGAAAATTGGCGAAAAGGGCGGAATTATTATGGATGGCAGAGATATCGGAACAGTTGTGTTTCCCGATGCGGATTTTAAATTTTTCATGGTTGCCGATATTGAAGCCAGAGCAAGACGTAGATGGTCGGAAATGAGCGAAAAGGGGCAAAACCCTGATTTTGACGAAATCCTCCATGAAATGGAGTGGCGGGATAGAAATGATTCTCAAAGAGACATCGGACCGCTGAAAAAAGCTGATGACGCTTTAATCATTGATACTACAGATATGGGAATTCAACAACAAGCAGAGTATATCCTGCAATGTGTACAAAAAGCAGATGATAATAAGGCTTGCTAGAAACTCAGGATTCTGTTTTGGTGTAAAAAGAGCCATTAATATTGCTCAGGAAACTGCTGGGAAATTCAAAAATGCAGTTACACTTGGACCAATTATCCATAATCCCCAGATGGTGAACAGATTAAAGGCGGATGGTGTTGGTTATGTTGACTCAGTCGATGAGATTGTGGATGAAGCTGTCATAATACGTTCTCATGGAATAACTAAGGAAACATCGGAAGAATTGTCGGAATTGAATATTCCTATAATCGATGCGACTTGCCCGTATGTTTCTAAAACTCAGATGGTGGGTAGGAAATTATCCGAGGAAGGATATGATGTGATAATTCTGGGTGATTACAGACATCCTGAAGTGATAGCTCTTCAGTCTTATGTTCCGGGTAATGTCATAGTGATCGATGAAGACAGCGATTTGAGTGATAAATCATTCAATAAAGCAGGATTGATATGTCAGACAACCCAAAGCTTGGAGAAATTGGTAAAAGTTGTTGGAATGCTTATTCCCATATCAAAAGAGTTGAGAATTATTAATACGATATGCAATGCTACCAATGTTAGACAGGAATCTACAGCAAAACTTGCAAAAAACAGTGAGCTTATGTTTGTGATTGGCGGAAAAAATAGTTCCAATACTAAAATGCTGGCAAGAATTAGTTCCCAGTATTGTAAAACTGTACATATTGAAACTGCTGACGAGATTGATAGAATATTTATTAAGGACTTGCAGAGAATAGGCCTTACTGCAGGGGCATCAACTCCAGATTGGATAATATTAGAAGTATATAATAAAATTATTGAAATATCAGAAAGTAATTTGCCCAGAGCAATTAATATCGAAGATATTTCCGCATACTAAGGAGGCGAAATGGTTCAGAATGATCAAATTGAAAACAGAGAAGAGGTTACTCTGACAGGGAAAGAGGATTTAGAAGTAAAACAGGATCTAACAGCTAATTCTGGCAAGACTGAGAATGTTCAGTCCGAAAATGAAAAAACTGCAGAACCTATCGGAGAAAACACTGGAGACGTGATGCTTAAACCATCAGTGAAAACTGATGATGAGAGTATGCTGGCAATGATTGAAGAGTCTTTTTCCAATGTCAAACCGGGAGAAATTGTTGAAGGAACAATCGTGAATATCAACGATAAAGAAGTACTGGTAGACATAGGCTTTAAATCAGAAGGAGCCATTCCTCTGGAAGAATTCAGTGATACATCTGTTTTCGAGAGAGGAACCAAAATTCAAGTCTATATTAATGCGATAGAAGATGGAGAAGGCAAATTAAAATTATCTAAAAAGAAGGCTGATTTTTATCTTAATCTGCAAAAACTGAAGAAAATTGCTGAAGACAATGAACCTGTAAAAGGCATTCTTCGCAAAAGAGTTAAGGGTGGAATGATTGCAGAAATCCTGGGACTTGAGGCATTTCTGCCCGGTTCACAAATTTCTCTGAAACCTATTCCAAATCTTGATCAGTTTATTGGCAAAGAATTTAGTTTCAAAATCATCAATCTCGATGAAGAACGAAGAAACATAATTGTTTCTCGCAAAAAAGTTCTGGAAGAAGAACTTGAAAAGAAAAGATTCGAGCTACATGATAAAATTTCTGTTGGTGCAGAATTAGATGGTACTGTTAAAAATATTACCGATTACGGTGCATTTATAGATTTAGGTGGAATTGATGGACTGCTTCACATAACCGATATGTCATGGGGTAGAATCAAACATCCATCAGAGATGCTCAATATTGGTGACAAACTAAAAGTCAAAGTTATCGGGTTCGATGAGGACAATAGCAAGGTTTCACTTGGACTTAAACAACTGGTTCCTGAACCATGGGAAAATATTGACACCAAATACCCTGAAGGAATGAAAGTTACAGGCAAAGTGGTTAATATTACAAAATATGGCGCTTTTGTTGAATTGGAAACCGGTGTAGAAGGTCTTGTGCATGTCTCTGAATTATCTTGGACCAAGAAAATTACACATCCCAATCAAACATTGAAAGTCGGAGAAACTGTAGAAGCAATAGTTTTAGCTGTTTCTAAAGAAGAGAAAAGAATATCTCTCGGAATTAAACAGATGTTTGCCAACCCATGGATAGATATTGATGAGAAATACCCGATAGGCTCAGTATTGGTTCGTAAAATTAAGAGTATAACTCCATTTGGTATTTTTCTGGAGATTGATGAGGGAATTGACGGATTGGTTCATATCTCCGATATCTCATGGACAAAGCGAATATATCACCCCAGAGAGATGTATAAGGTTGGAGATGAAGTCGAAGCGATAATCCTTTCAATAGACAAACCTTTACATCGTATTGCACTGGGCATTAAACAACTTCAGCATGATCCATGGCAGGAAATTGACCAAAATCTTCCTCCCAATACTGAAGTTACAGGAAGAGTAAGCAAAGTTATCCCCAAAGGATTACTGGTTGATGTCAGAATCTCTGAAGAGACTGTAGTTGAAGGTTTTGTCCCTCTTTCACATCTTGCTGTACCTAAACTGGACAAACCGGAGTATGCCTTTGATGTAGATGAAATTGTTAATCTGAAGGTGATTGAGTTGGATATCGAAAATCGAAGACTCATATTAAGTATTCGAGCTTTCTATTTTGGTAAAGAGGAAGAACTAAAAGAATTTCAGGATACCAAGAAAGATATCTATGCTGAAAGAAAAGCTAAGGCAAAAGAGAAAAAAGAACGCAAAGAAAAAAACGAGGCTAAAGCCAAGATCACTAAAGACGAAAATGAAAATTCAACTGAAGAGATTACTGATGAACACGTAGTTGCTGTTGAAATGGAAACAGATGAAAATGTTTTGGCTGAAGATGCTGAAGCTTCATCAGAAGAAATTCAGGAAGAAAAATCTGAAGAAAAAGTAGAACCACCTCAGGATGAAGTAGTTGAAACTACATTGGAAACAGAAGAAGATGTTCCCCAGCCTGAAAGTGGAGAAAACGAAACCGAAATAAAAAAAGATACTGAAGTATAAACCAATGGCGACGAAAGTCGCCATTTTTCATTTAATGTATGAAAATTTATTTAACTGGTTTTATGGGTGCCGGAAAGTCCTTTTTTGCGCAGAGACTATCAATATTGGCAAATCTGAATTTATATGACATAGATAGCGAAATAGAAAGGGAAGCCGGAGTCAGCATTGATGAGATCTTTACTAAGAAGGGGGAGACTTTCTTCCGGTTGATGGAAAAAGAGCAACTTACGAAAATTCCTCATGATTGTGTGATTGCCACTGGAGGAGGAATACTGAATCTGGAAGAAAACAGAAACTACTTCAGAAATGAAAACGCTACAATTATCTGGATTGATGTTTGTTGGGAGATAATCTCAATCAGAATACATGATTCGAAAAGACCATTGGTAAAAAGAAAAAAAGAAAATGAATTATTTGAGCTGTGGAAAACTCGCAGAAAAACATATGAAGAGTTTTCTCATCTGACGCTAAAAGATAGTTCTTACAAAAATATTTTTAAATTATTACGAAAAATAAGAGAGAAAGATATGACAGAAGCTTGGCAAGAAGAGACTTATGATACAGTTTTTGAAAGCACTTACCGTTCTCTGCTAACCGAGATTGAAAAGAATCCCCTGATAGATGCGGAGACAATTGCAGGTCGATTAAAATATCTATACATGAAAAATGGTAGTGATTGGACGGGAAGAGGAATAATTGGAGATATAACTGATTCGGCAATAATTGCTGCTAATGAGAGAATTTATCTTGAATTGAAAGCTAAAGATAAACAACATGATAAATAGAATTGAAATTAAGTGGAATATCAAGCAACTTCCTGTTCCCAGAATTAACAGCAATTTCCTGCATAGTTTTTACGACCCTGTAAGTGAAGGCGAAAAACTCGCTAATCGTTTTGTGACCGAGAACCCTGAGACAAAGAATATCTTGGTTATGGGATTGGGTTTTGCATATCATATCAGACCACTGTTGGCAGGCGAAAATAACGTATTTGTTTATGAACCGGAAGATGATTTAGTCGAACTTTATAAATCTATAGAAAACAGTAAGGAAGTATTAGATAAGTTGATTTTTGTTAAATCTGCTGAGGATATCCCTGTAGCAGAATATGGAATATTTGTCTTGAAATCTGAGGAGAGAATCTATAAAAAAGAATTTACCTCGTTTTTTGAAAAACCTTTGTTTCAGCAAACCCGTCTTTCTTGTGATGGAACTCATTCAGAAATAAGGATATTATTAGTTACACCAATATATGGTGGATCTTTAACTACAGCAAATTATTTGGAAAATGCCTGCGAGAGTATGAAAATGACTTATGAGGTGGTAGATAATTCGGTGGCAAACGAACTTTTCCAAAATATACTAGCAGTTTCTGATAAATCTCATTCAAATATAATCGGCGAAAAACTTATAGAAATTATGTCAGATTTGATCTTTGAAAAGGCGATGACATTTAAACCGCATCTGGCTATTTTTATTGCCCAGTCTCCAGTTAGTAAAAAATTGATTCAA
>JAQVBK010000245.1 GCA_028690365.1 Candidatus Cloacimonadota bacterium | reverse complement strand
AAGATCAAGACACTGCTGAGAACCATTTGTTATCAGTATTTCATCCGGACTTACCGTTATATCATATCTCTTCTTATACCGGTCTGCAATAAACTGGCGGAGTGGAAGATAACCTTCAGTATTTGAATATTGAAGAGCGTTTCTGCCGTCATTTTTAATGACAGTCTCTGCAGCTTTTAGTATTCCCTCTGTATCTATAAGTGAAGGATTTGGCAATCCTCCTGCAAAAGATATTACTTCGGGTCTTTGTGTCACCTTTAAAATCTCTCTTATAAATGACTTTGGCGTCTTCTGTATTCTTTTAGAGAAACTGTATTTCATTAGAATAGAATATTTATTTTTTAAAGTATAAGGATTTTTAAACAATATTTCTTTATCAGTCAACACTCTTAGATAATTTATTCCCACAGTCAGATTTTAAAATAATTTAAAGCTAAATATTACTGGAAAATTGAGATTTATGATTTTTAATCTTTTTCAATTCATATAGTTTTAAGAATCCTGAAATTAAATAAGAGATAACTTTTAGGTGAGGATATTGACATCAGTAAATTTTGTACCAAAGAAGGTTTTTTTCACATCAGGCTCAGGCTCTCATCAGGACAGACTGACATCCTTTGAAATGGCACTGAGAAAAGCCTCAATTGAATGTTATAATTTGGTAGAAGTAAGTTCTATTCTTCCTCCCAAATGTCAGATAATGTCAAAAAATGACGGAATAAAGGAGCTTTTCCCGGGAAGTATTGTATTTACGGTAATGTCAAGAATTTCTTCAAATGAACCAGGAAAAAGAATAACAGCTTCGGTTGGGATGGCTATTCCAAAAAATCCTGAAACTGAATGGGGTTATTTTGCCGAATATCATACTTTTGATGAGACAAAAGAAGAAGCAGGAAGATATTCTGAAATGATTGCCAACAATATGTATTCAAGTATATCTGACAGAGTTCCTGCAAAAACAATGAATGTAACCGAATCTGTTGTTGTCCCTGATAACAAAGACTGGACAACTGCTATTGCAGCAGCTGTTTTTATAATGGAATAATATTATTAAATCTTTTTTTTTAAGTTGAACCAGGTTTATCTATATCATTTATATTAGATAATCTAAAAAAACATTCAACTGTTAAATTATATTATTGAATAAATAGGAGATTAGCAATGAATAGTGATATCCAGTCATTAAATTCAAGTGCACAAAAATATTCAGATGAACTTGAAAAAGTAAAATATGAAATCCAGAAAATAATTGTAGGTCAGGACGAAGTTGTTGAAAGTATTTTAATTGCGATTTGCGCAGGGGGAAATGTCCTGTTGGAAGGTGTTCCCGGTATTGCCAAAACTCTTTTAATAAAAACATTTTCAGAATGTGTGGACTGCTCTTTTTCACGAATTCAGTTTACACCTGATCTTTTGCCTGCAGATATAACCGGAACAAGAATATATAATCACAATGATTCGGTTTTTACAACTGTAAAAGGACCAATATTCAATAATTTTGTTCTTGCAGATGAAATTAACAGGGCACCTCCCAAGGTTCAGTCTGCACTTTTGGAAGCAATGCAGGAGAAACAGGTGACAATTCAGGGAGAGACATACATATTGAATAAACCCTTTTTTATCCTTGCAACTGAAAATCCAATAGAATCTGAAGGAACATACCCTCTTCCGGAAGCGCAGACAGACCGCTTTATGTTCAAAGTAATGATGACATATCCGTCACTGGAGGATGAGGTGAAAATACTCGACAGATTTACAGAGAAATCTGAAATCAGTTCATCCAAAGTTATTTCTGCAGAAAAAATTATGGAAATACAATCATTTATAAAATCAGTTTATGCAGAAAATGAAGTAAAAAAATATGCCGCGCAAATTGTTGATGCAACAAGAAATCCTGATATTTATGGTATAGATATCGGGAATTACATTGCATACGGTGCATCACCCCGTGCCTCAATTTATCTTATTCTTGGTGCCAAGGGGTACGCTCTTCTTTCAGGAAGAGGCTATGTTGTCCCAAATGATGTCAAAAAAGTCGCTCATGATGTATTGAGACACAGAATTATCCGGACTTATGAGGCTGAAGCTGACGATATCTCAACTGACAGATTAATAGACAGCATTCTTCGCTCGGTTACAATTCCTTAAGACAGGGGGTGGTTAATTCTTGCTGCAGGATAAAAAAGATCTTATCAAAAAGATAAGACATGTGGATATCTGTACTAAAGAGCTTGTCGAAGGTCTACAGTGTGGATATTATACCTCTGTTTTTAAAGGACAGGGCCTTGAATTTACTGATATAAGGGAATACAACCCGGGTGATGATATACGAACCATAGACTGGAATGTTACTGCCAGACTGAATCATCCGTATGTCAGGGAATTTTCAGAGGAAAGAGATCAGACTTTTTACTTTATACTTGATTATTCAGGTTCCGGATCATTCGGTTCTGATACATCAAAATTTGAAAAAATGCTTGAAATTGCTGCATCACTGATGTTTGCCGCTGTCAGAAACAATGACAGAGCAGGTCTCTGTATATTTACAGATGTGGTTGAGAGATACATTCCCGCAAAAAGAGGCAGGAAGCATGTTATCTCACTTATTAATGAGCTAATTATCTATAAGCCGCAGAAAACCGGCACAGACATTTCAACTGCACTTGAATACCTTTCAAAGATTGTAAAAAAGAGAGCATCCTTTGTTTTAATCTCGGATTTTTTTTCTTCGGACTTTGAGAAATCTCTGAAAATCTTAAAAAACAGGCACCATGAGATTATTGCTATAAAGATTGGAGATAAAAGAGAATCCGATTTATTGGATGTGGGTCTTATTGAATTTGAAGACCCAGAAACAGGTGAACAGATTCTTGCCGATACTTCAGATGAAGTGTTTCGTGAGAACTACAGCAGGCTCTGCAGAGAAGCAGATGAAAATACCCGTGCTATACTTAAACGATGCAGGGCCGGTATTGTTGAAGTTGATACATCCGAATCATTTGTAAGGCCTCTAAAAGCATTTTTCAGCGGGAAAATAATAAGGAGTGATTTCTGAATATGGCAGGATTTTATCAGCCCCTGTGGCTTTTAGGACTTGCTGCTCTTCCTGTCCTTTGGTATTTCTACCAGTTTTCTCTTAAGAAAAGAAAACAGGAGGCAATGACATTCTCCAGAGTCGGAATTCTAAAAACAGCACTTGGAGATTCAAAAAAGTCCAGAAAACCTCAGAATCTATTTATATTAATGCTTCTTGCCCTCGGTCTTTTATTTATAGGTCTTGCTGATCCGCACATTCCCCTTGAGCAGACAAAAGAGGGAGTAAATGTTGTTTTAGTAATTGATGATTCCGGCAGTATGCAGGCTACGGATTATCAGCCGACACGACTTGAATCAGCTAAAAACGCAGCTGAAAAACTAATCAACAGTCTTGATTCAAAAGATTACTGCGGAATAGTTGTTTTTGAATCAGGTGCGACAACCGCCGCATATCTCTCTCCTGATAAGGGAAGTGTTATTCAAAAATTAAATAATATAGCCTCAAAAACAGGACAAACTGCTCTTGGAGATGGTCTGTCACTTGGAATAGATATGGCAGATTCAATTCCAAACAGGAAAAAAGTAGTTGTACTTCTATCAGACGGAGTTGCAAATGCCGGCGTAATCTCTCCGGAAGAGGCTGAAAAGTTTGCAGCAGATAGCGGCATCCAGGTATTTACTGTTGGAATGGGCTCAAATGAGCCTGTTGTTCTTGGATACGACTGGTTTGGAAATCCCCAATATGCGCAGCTTGACGAGTCAACACTAAAAGATATTGCTGATAAAACAGGAGGCAAATATTTCAGATCAGTTGATGATAAGACACTTGATGAGATATATTCAAATCTTAATTCCGAAATAAAAAGAGAAACTGAAGAGACACCCGTTGGATGGATATTTATAATTCTTGCTATAGTGTCCCTTTTCGCTGAAATTTACTTTAGATACGGAACAAGGAGGATAATACAGTGAAAAAAGCAATTTTATTCTCAATTATTTTCTTATCACTGGTAATAATGCCTGTATATGCAGCAGCAGGAATCTCACTTGAAACAGAACATACTGATTATTACTTTACCACAGGTGAAGAGGCATCAGTACCTGTTTTTACAGATAATACATATGGCTACGGCGTTCCCGGCGTTATCTCATATACAACCACTGAAAGCATTAAGTCACAGGGATTTTCATACTCAAGCTCAAATACAAACTCAGAGTCATTTACTGTTCCCAAAGGAAGCAGCAGTTTTTCAATAGGAGCCGAAAGTTCTGATTCCCAAAAAACAATCGAGGTGTCATTATCATTTAAATATACAGATTCTGATAATTATGTGGTTAGTCTGCCTCCATTTTATATTCATTTTGTACCTGAAAGCGAACAGAATATCTCACAGACTTCAGGCAGTTCACAGACAAGCACTGAATCAAAAGCTGCTTCTTCAGCCTCGTCTTCACAGTCGTCTGCACAGCAGATTATTCAGAGTATGATGTCACAGGCAGGTTCATCGTCTTCTGATCAGAGTCATATGTCATCACAGCAGGCGCTTCAGAATAACCAGATGTCACAGGATTCTTCAGCACTAAAAAAACAGCTGGAGGAAAAAAGTGCAGAGACAGAAAAGCAGAGGAAATCTCTGGCAGGAATAATTGAAAATGATACTCTCTACAAATCAGTAAACTCAAGTATAACTTCACAGGGTTTCAGCTCATCTGAACTCTCCGTATTACCTTCATCTGACAAAACAGGAGCCTTCAGCAAATATTATTACCCTGACA
>JAQVBK010000244.1 GCA_028690365.1 Candidatus Cloacimonadota bacterium | reverse complement strand
AGATTACCGTCCAGCACTTAAGAAAGCTGGTTACTTAACAAGAGATCCAAGAATGAAAGAAAGAAAGAAATACGATCTCAAAGCAGCCCGTCGCGCACCACAATTTTCCAAGAGATAATTCTAGCCCCTATAAAAAAAGGCAAGAATACAGAAAGTTCAACGGTTTCAGCCTTGTCAGTCTTGAGTGATTTTTATACCGCTTCTTACAAGTTGCTTACACGTTGCTTACAAAATAGAACTGATAAACCCCCGGTACAAATCAATGTACCGGGGTTATTTTTTATATTAAATTGATTGCTTCAAGTAGTTGTTCCATTTCAATGTGAGTATAGACCTGTTCAGTAACACCCTTGCCCGCATGACCAACAATCTTCTTGATGGTTCTTTCATCAACACCCTGTTTGGTCAGCATACTGACACAGGTGTGTCTTGTGTCATGTGGTTTATGTTCCCCATTCAATCCCATTTCTTTCATCAGTGGTGACCAATAAGAATCACGATAGTTGCGGTCGTAGAAATATCTTCCTTCCCTTGTGGTAATCAGGAAGTCACACTTTGATTCTTTCTTCATCCAGTATTCAAAGAATGGAAAAACTTTGTTGGCTATTGGAACATTTCTGACACCCGCCGGTGTCTTTGATTTTGCTATATAGAAATATTTATCTTCCAAGTGAACATTTTCTTTTTTCAGTTCCCTAAGTTCCCCAATCCTGACACCTGAATATATCATCATCAGGATAATAGATATATACTCATTCTTGTCAGACCACTTCCAAATAGTTTCAACTTCCTGTTCAGTGAATGGTACTCTGTCAATACTGTTTGGGTTCTGTTCTTTATACTGGACAATATCAACATATTGTGAATAGTCCTTGCTGCAAATATCATTTTCCATTGCAAACTTAAAAAGCATATTGAAAAGAACCTTTGCTTTCCTAAGTGTTGGGTAATTCTTTCCACTGGAATCAATGACCCCTTGCAGATGACTTTTTCTGATTTCATTGAATTTCATATCTTTGATACTGTCACATAATTTGAATGATGCATTATAACCGTGAACATTGGATTGTGACACTTTTGGGTAGTGTTCAGCAGACCACTTTTCAAATACTTCTGCAAATGTGACCTTATTGGCATCCAAGTCATAAGGGTTTTCATTGAAGTGTGCCAAAGCAACCAGTGCATCAGCTTGACTTTCATAATACCCCAAATATTTGTACTTCCACTTAGTTGTTCCATCCTTTTGTTCTTTTCTTGACACAGTAACACGAACCGCCCAAGGTTTTCTTCTATTGCCGGGCAATTTGTAAACTGAACCGTAACCGTTAGGTAATTTCATAGTTCATCATCCTTTCTAATTGTAAAATACAAGATTGGATGATATAATTGGATTGCATAGTCCAATTCATCCTTTCTTGATGGTTTGGTTATCGAACCCTGACCACTGCAATGGTTGGGGTTCAACTTTTTTATTTTATAAGTTCTTCACCATCAAATATAAATGACTGAATGGTGTCTGAATCTATATTTATTATGAATTGAAAATTACTTCTTGTTTCTGCACCAAGTCCATTTTGTGCATCCACATAACCTTGAACTGTAAATGTATTCTTATCCTGTCCAAATCCCCATTCTGTATAATTTGGAAACTTTGCGGTGCTTGGGGACTTCAAAACTTCTTTTACTTTTTCTTTACACAATGACTGATATTTGTCCAATTCATCCTTTGAAACAGTGTAATCTTGAATTGTTGCAACACATGAACCATCTGCATACAGGTCATGGTCAACATATCTGACTTGATTCACAGATTTGTCAGGTGACAAATATAGAATGATATTTTCAATACTTCCAGTTGTTACCCTGTAACCTGTTTCACCGTCAATGTGTGCATTATCCAAAAGTTCATCATGCTCAATGGAACTAATCTGTTCTATTCCACAATCATTCAGAATCTTTTCAATAGCAGTTGCCTGTTCGTCAGTCACATCAATGTACTTGGTAACCTTTGATTTTTGGTTTATTACTTTGTCCATTGTCAATGACATTATGATTCCTATACCCGCACATAGTACAAAGAAAACAATTATAACTGTTAGGCATCCCTTCAAAACTGGTTTCTTCTTTGGTTGATTCATTTCAGTGTTATTTGTCATATTTTCACCATTCCTTTCTTGGTATCGGTTTGTAACCGTTGGTATCGGTTCAAGTATCTGTTTAAAACCCTTTGTTTGTTTGGTGGTATCGGTAGGTAACTGTTGTTTTTAACTTCTTATATTTTTAATAATCTATATTAACATTATAAAAGTATTAAATATAAAAATATAGAGTAATAGAAAACAACCGCTACCCGCTACCAACCGCTACCTTTTGGAAAAATCTACAATTATGATATTTCCTATGCGTTCTTTGATTCTTTTTTGATAGAATATTTTTCATCAGCAAGTAACAATTCAACACCATACTTCACCTTGTCTTGGTCTGCTTCATCTAACTTTGCAAACTGTTCAATAAGTTCATAGGCTTTTGAACCATAACATTGTTCAATCAGCTTACAGGCTTCATACTTTTTTTGAAGTGTTTGCCTGTCAACTTCCATTGGTACATCATTACCCATTAACCAACTTTCACTTACATGAAGAATACCCGCAATCTTATAAAGACCATCACCCATTGGTTTGAATTTTCCATTGACCCATTGACTGATTCTTGATTTGGATAGCCCTGACAGTTCAGCAAGTTCAGAAGGTTTCATTTCTCTTATTTCCAGTGCTTGCTTCAATCTATTTTGAAAAGTATCAGGCATATTGAACAACCCCTTTCTTCTTATTTTCTATTACATCCCTATTATAAAGCAAAGTTAAGACTTTTTCAATCTATCTTGAAAAAAAGTTAAGAAATCTTAAAAAAGTAGTTGACACATGAAAAAAGCAGTGATAAGATATAGACAAGTTAAGAGTTCTTAACTCAACCAAATACATATATTAGTTGGTTTTAAAACAATGAATGTGGCATATTAACGTGTTGGGCGGGTACTCATAATATAGGTGCACGTTGGAATGTATTTATTTGAACAAAGTACCTTAAAATGAAATCTTAACAAAGACAAAAACCGTTGCAGCGGTTATCAAGAAAGGATGAATTGGGATATGAGATTTGAAGAAATCAGAAATGAAGAACAACTTAATAAGTTTATGGGTGACAAGAATTGCTTCAATAGTTTCAGACCATATTATGTTGCAGAAGTTCAGGCTTGTAATCAGATTTACATTGCAGCACTTGAAATTGAAAAAGAGAATCAGCCACTTGCAGTTGCTATGATGCGGCAGTATTTTCAAGTGAAACAAGATTTGTGTGAAAAATTTGATTGTATTGTTGTACCAAATATTTATAAAGGTTTGCAACAACACAATGTGAAATTCATTATTTGAAAGGTGGTGATAAGGTTGAAGAAAATTGTTGTAGCTTGGATATATCAGGAATTAGCATTTGACAGTGAAGCAGAAGTTGAATCATACCTGATGGAATTGGAAAGTAAGAAAGCAGTGTATGCGATTGATAAAAGGGAAGGTTGTAATTTAGTAATCAGGAAGAAGTACAATAATAACAACTTCCCTAGAAAGGTGGGTGTATAAAGTGGAAGAATTTGACTTTCAGGAATTAAAAGGCAGAATCAAGGGAAAGTTTGAACTGCAAAGTGATTTTGCAAAAGCGGTTGGAATGTCACCAGTTTCATTGTCAGGTAAGTTGAACAATAAAGTTCCATTCACGCAACCTGAAATGAATAGGATATGTGATGCACTTGGTATTGATAAAGAATTCATACCAATACTTTTTTTTAAAGAAAAAGTTAAGACTTCTTAACAATCAAAGAAAGGATGATGAAAGAAATGCAATTTAATGAGAAATTGAAACAGGCTATGCAGCAATTAGGAATCACACAGGCACAGGTGGTTGGAATGACTGGGATTGGTAAATCATCAATCAGTCAGTACCTTTCAGGTAAGAATGTACCATCGGAACAAAGACAGAAAGACATTGCAGTGTCACTTGGTCTTGCATCTGATTATTTTGAAAAGGAATCAGCAGTTGCAAAGGTGAACATCAAAGCAGATGGTGATTCAGTTCCAAGGGTTGATGTGGCAGTGGTTGCTAAACTGATGCACATGAATCACAACACAATTAGAAAAGGTTTACAAGATGGTGTATTCCCTTGGGGATATGCAATCAAGACTTCTGAAAACAGATGGTGTTATTTCATCAATGCGGTTAGTTTTCAGGAAATCGAACATATCACATTGTAAGAAGGTGACCTGATGAAGAAATTGAAGTTCATGGTACACCAAAAGAAATCACTGGATGACACTGAACAGTTCAACAGGGTTGCATATTATCTTGATATGGGATTGGGTAAGACCTTTGTGGGTGCTGAAAAAATGTATGAATTGAATAATGCACTGAACTTGGTGATATGTCAGAAATCAAAGATTGATGACTGGGTGCAGCACTTCAAAGAATACTATCCAAATTACAGGGTTTTCAATCTGACAAAGAAAAGTGAATCAATCACTTTCAGGAATCTGATTGAAGCTGAACCTAACACAGAAGTCATTGGTGTAATCAACTATGAATTGGTATTCAGGCGGTCATATATCAGTCATATAACTGGGTTTACATTGATGCTTGATGAAAGTTCCCTTATAAGCAATGAAGGAACACAAAGGGCAAAATTCATTTTGAAGTTAGAACCTGAAAGTGTCATCTTGCTATCAGGAACACCAACCGCCGGCAAGTATGAAAGACTATGGTCACAATGCAAACTGCTTGGTTGGAATATTTCAAAAGATGCCTTTTGGCATA
>JAQVBK010000243.1 GCA_028690365.1 Candidatus Cloacimonadota bacterium | reverse complement strand
TGAGTCACAAGTAATAGATAATCTCAACGTTAACAAAAAGGCAATGATTGTCCCTTCTGCTGAGAGACAGAAAAACGCAAGTAAGGACAGCATTAGAATCAAGACCGAAAAACTGGATTATCTGATAGATACAATTGGTGAGTTGGTAATAAATTCGAATCTTTTAAAGGCAGACAGAAATCTTCTTAACATCACCGATATAGATTTCTTAAAGAAGCTTTCTCAGTTCAGTAGAGTTGTTACAGAACTACAATCTGCTTCAATGGCGTTGAGGATGGTTCCAATTGGGAATACATTCCAAAAGATGAAGCGAGTAGTGAGTGATTACAGCCGACAAAATTCGAAACCGATAGAATTAATTCTTAAGGGAATAGATACAGAAGTTGATCGTAATATTGTCGATAGCTTATATGATCCATTAGTTCATATGATTAGAAATTCATGTGATCATGGTATCGAAAATCCGGAAGAAAGAAAATCAAAAGGGAAGATTGTCTCCGGCAGAATCGAGCTTAATGCTTATCACAAAGGAAACAATATCATCATTGATGTGATTGATGATGGTAAGGGGCTTAACCGTGAGGTGATCTGGAAAAAAGCTGTAGAAAAGGGTGTTTTTGATGAGAGCGAGGACTTGTCTGATAGTGAGGTTTTTGGGGCAATTTTCAGACCGGGATTTTCTACTGTTGAAAAAGTTACCAGTGTCTCGGGACGTGGAGTCGGCATGGATGTGGTTAATCAGGTGATAAAGCAGCTTGGCGGCAGTATCAAAATTCACAGTGTACGGAATGAGGGTACAACCATAAGCATAATTCTTCCACTGACAATGGCGATAATTGACGGAATGTTTGTAAAAGTTGGCAAAGAAGTTTTCATTATTCCTATAGCTAATGTCACCAGAACTCTTAGTCCTGTAAAAGATTCAATTAATCTGATTGCCGGTAAAAAGTCTACATTGTCAGTTGACGGGAGATTGATTCCGATTGTAAAAATGCATGAAGCGTTTAAAATCGATAATGCTGTAGTGAGTCTCGATGATGCGATACTAATTATTATCCATGCTCAGGGAATAGAATATGCACTTATGGTTGATGAGCTGCTTGGTATTCAGAGTGTTGTTGTAAAAAATCTGGGAGATAAGTTCAAAAATCTACGGGGAATTTCGGCAGCAACAATTCTTGGAAACGGAAATGTCGGTCTGATTGTTGATGTTAATAGTCTTACATCGGTAGGAAGCCGTAAAAGTGATATTTGATTCGCCAGACGATACGAACTTCTTTTCTGATCTGGTTGTAGAACCGGTAACCGAAAAGGAATTTCAACTTTTTTCAAAACTCATCTACGACAAGACAGGAATCAACTTACACATAGGGAAAAAGCAACTCTTAGAATCCAGATTAAGCAAAGTTCTGAGAAAAAGAAAGCTGAAAAATTTTACAGAATATTACAAAATTGTTACTGCTGATAAAAGCGGCGAAGAATTGATGATACTGATAAATTTAGTCTCAACAAATACAACCCATTTCTTCAGAGAAATATCTCATTTTGATTTCATGAGAGAAGCTTTTCCCTTCGTATTTGGAGCAAATCCGGATAGAATTGACGGGTGGTGTTCTGCTTCTTCAACCGGTGAAGAGCCATATTCCATTTTAATGACTCTGGCAGAGCTTTTTGATATAAAAAGAATCAAAATTAATCTGCTTGCTTCTGATATTGATACTGAAGTATTAGCCAAAGCACGTCGTGGGATTTATTCCAAAAAAAATATTGAGAATATTCCTGCTGACATACAAAGAAAATATTTTAAAAAAGGTTACAGTTCTGCAGATGGATACTATAAAGTGAAAAAAGAACTGATAGATCTGATTACCTGGAAAAAGATAAACTTGATTGAACCGATACCAATTGCTGCAACTTATCATTTTATCTTCTGTCGTAATGTGATGATTTATTTTGATAAAAATATTAAATCAAGGGTGATTAATGCTTTGTATGAGCACTTGAAACCAGAAGGCTATCTTTTTGTAGGACATTCAGAAAGCTTAAGTGGTATTGAACATAAATTTAAATATATCAAACCGGCAATATATCAAAAACTTTGAAGGAATCTTTGTGAATATCTGTTTCTTTAACGTTTTTAAAAAAGGGTATGAAAATGGGGTTTGACGCTCCTACTGTTAAGTATTTAATAAAGCCCGGATATTTGATAACTTACTCGAAGCCCATGATGATTTATGGAGTACTAGGTTCAGGACTTTTTCTGGCTCTGTGGGATCAGAAAAGAAAGTATTCAGGCTGTTGTTTATACTTGTATCCGATGGCGGAAGATGAAAGTAATCTGACTGCCAAATATGGAAATGTTGCCGTAAATCATCTGATTAACAGAATGTGTACCGAAGGTTCTAAAACAGAAGATCTGAAAGCCCATCTTATCGGAGGCGGTAGCAAGGACAATAGTCAAATAGGGGAAAAGAATATCTTAATTGCTGAGAAAATACTTAAAAAAAGGGGAATTGAAATCTATTCAAATGATGTGGGAGGAAAGTTGGGGAGAAAATTTGCATATGAAACTAATACAGGTCAAAACATGATCATGAAAGTTCACAATATCAGAGAATCTAACTGGTATCCATACATCTCAAAAGGCAAATAGCAGTACACTGAATAATGCGACATGCTTTTTATTCTTTTACATACCTTTTCATATATCAATAACTTAGCTGTCATTTAGTTGTTATTCTTTTTTGTTATTCTTTGTTACTATACATCTTTTTTTGTTGTTTTTGTTACCAAATTCGTTATCATATCCCTGTATCAAATAAAAGGAGGACGGCAACAATGGCAGCACGCAAGACAATCATCAAAGACATTGACCTTAAAGCACTTAACAAAGGTAAAGACATCAAACTAAGATACAGGGCAATTGATAAAGGTTTGTCCTTGTATCTGGACTATTGGGACGGAGGCAAAAAAAAGAGACAATACAAGTTTTTGAAGATTATTCTAAAGAATACGCCGGAGCAATACCAGAACGATAAAGAAAGACTGAGAGAAGCGGAAGCGCAGCGCAATGCTTTTGATACTAAAGTTATCAAGGGTGATGAGATAGAGCTTAAAAATAAGCTATCTGAGACGCCTTTTATTGACTATGTGGAGGACATTAAAAAGCAATTCGACAATCAAGACAACTATCTAAACCTTATTGCACAACTGAAGAAATTTAAGCCGGAGGGCTTAAAGCTGAAGGACATTAACGAAGTCAACTGTATTAAATTCTCTGAATTCTTACAGAGTGGACATTTGAAAGATACATCTGCAAAGATGATATTTGCAACATTCAAAGCAAGTATTAACAGGCTTAGGAAGCAGAAAATAATAAAAGACAATCCTACTGCATTCATCACTATAAAGGCAGATCGACCACACAGGGAATATTTAACCATTGATGAAGTCAGGAAGATAAAGAATGCCGAAGGTAGACCGGAGATAAAGAATGCCTTTCTTTTTTCATGTTTTACCGGCTTGAGGTTGTCAGATATTGTTGCGCTGACTTTTGAACAAATTCAAGACGGTTATTTGCATTTTACACAGAAAAAAACGAAGTCACAGGAGCGAATAAAGCTGTCAAGCAATGCGCTTGCAATAATTGAACATCAGCGACAAATAAAAGGCTCTGGACAAGTCTTCCATCTGCCGGTTGGAGTATCTGCTGTTGTCAGAAAATGGATCAAAGATGTTGGAATAAATAAGCACATCACTTTCCATTGCGCAAGGCATACATTCGCAACAATGGCACTGAGCAGCGACATTGACCTTTACACAGTATCGAAACTTTTAGGTCATTCGGACATCACAACAACGCAGATTTATGCAAAATTGATAGATAAACGAAAAGACGAAGCAATCGACAAACTACCAGAATTTTAAAGGGGGCAACATGGAACGAGAACTACCGTCAAGACCTGACGCAAAACCTATCTTGCTTAAAGACCTTGCAAAAGTATTTGAAACATTACCGGAAGCATTCGAGAAACAAGCCGAAAGGCTGGCAGAAAGAAATAATTGTGTTTATTTTAACGGAATCCTATATTTACGCAGACGAAACGAGGACACGAAAACAGCGGAAGAAATGGACAGGATAAGAGAAGAATATTATCAGCTTGCTGAAGATCATGGAGTAATTGACAATTACGTTATTGGAGCACTTAACACGCCGCCATTAAAAGGCAACTGGAAGCAGTCAGATAAGCTGAACAAGCTTATTGCTAAAAGGGAACGCAACCAAGCTGAACAGAGAATTGAATCAATAGGTCAGGAAATCAAAATCATAGTGGAGAAGCACAATCAACTTGAAGCAACTTTAGCAAATAAACGAAAACCGTCACAGACAACGGAATATACCGTCAATGACCTTCGCTGTCTTTGCAATTGCAAAGCAACAGGTGAAGCATTCACTACTGCACTAAAATCTGCTGGAATTATCTACAAGACTTTTAGGGTATGGGTTAGAAGGCACTTATCAATTATCAAAACATTCTACCCAGAAGTAAATAATCACAATGATTTTTATAAAGAATTGAAATACGGTGACATAGAAAACCTTATCAAACAAATTAAAGAAAATTCAAGAAAATTGAAAAACGAGTGAAATAATTTTGTAACTTACAAAATTCAGTTACAAATTTTTTTTCGTTTCATTGCCTTCTATGCTTTAGAAGGCTTTTTTTATTTCATACCATTTTGTAACATACTGTTACAGCTTGTTTTAGGTTGACCTAAGCTTATTATTTTCGAGAGTTAACTCAAATAAAGAAAGCGAGGTGAACAATGGAAGCGCAAAAGACATTTTTAACACTCCCTGAAGCAGTCGAGTATACCGGAC
>JAQVBK010000242.1 GCA_028690365.1 Candidatus Cloacimonadota bacterium | reverse complement strand
TTCAACCACTGGTAAACTTATCGAAAAAACCCACTGAACCCAAAATGATAGTCAACCTCAGACGCATCAAGCGTAAGATCCTGATAATGAGTGGGAAAGGCGGAGTGGGAAAAAGCACAATTGCAGCAAATCTGGCTATCGGACTGGCTCTTCATGGATATAGAGTGGGACTTCTTGATTGCGATATTCACGGCCCGACTATTCCCACAATTTTCGGTATGGAATCTATGAAGCCAGAAGTTAGCGAAGAAGGCATAATGCCAGTTGAGGTCCTACCCAATCTTTTGCTGATGTCTATAGGTTTTCTACTCGAAGATAAAGACTCTCCCATCATCTGGAGAGGGCCATTAAAAATGGGGATCATCGAAAAGTTACTGGAAGATGTCGTCTGGGGGGCTCTCGATTTTCTGATTATAGATCTGCCTCCGGGTACAGGAGATGAACCTTTAAGCCTGGCTTTGCTGATCCCAGATATTGATGGTTCGGTACTTGTAACAACTCCTCAGGACGTAGCTCTCGTCAGCGTCCGCAAATCAATCGGATTTTCTAAAGAACTCAATGTTCCTATTATAGGTATTGTCGACAATATGCATGGGTTGATCTGTCCTCACTGCGGCAAGCCAATAGAAGTGTTTAAAAATGGAGGAGTGGAAAAAGCTTCAAAGGATTTCAATATCCCTATCCTTGCCAGACTTCCGATAGAGCCAAAAGTCGCAGAAATGGAAGATAAGGGCACAGTTGTCCAGGAAATGCTTAAACACGACACTGAATGGCAGAAGAACTTTGAAAATTTTGTGATTGCAGTAGAAAAAATCCTGCTGGAAAAGTAAGTGAGATAAGTAGTTGAAGAATTTAATGTAGTTCGGAATTATGCACTTGAGGTTCAAAATCAATTACTAAAATCAATTACTAAAATCAATTACTAAAATCAATTACACTAAAATCAATTACACTAAAATCAATTACACTAAAATCAATTACACTAAAATCAATTACACTAAAATCAATTACACTAAAATCAATTACACTAAATACCATGGTTTTAATTTGTATTTTGAACAGTTAAAGGTTTGAACAGCCGTTGATTTTTATCTCAACCGCGCAAGTTCTAATCAGTTATAGTCAATCACATTTTGAGCAGTTGAAGATTTAATACTTAGTTTTTTAAGTTCAACTACACAGATTCTAAAAAGATAAAATAAGGGAATTAAGCCTTACCGTTACCGCAGTAATACTTAACTACGTTTGCATTCTCCAGATTGTGCTCTTTCCAGACAGGACAAGTATAACAAATGCAGTCTTTGTTAGGATTTAGGTCTTTACAGATAGCTTCACCTGCCGAACAATAGACTCCAGGAACACTTTGCGGCGATGGAGCTTTACCTTCTCCTAAATTTTTCGCTTCACTTTTGAAGTTTCCCATTTTTTCCAGTGCACATGCACTCTCAGATTGTACAGGGCACTGAGAACACATACATCTTTCGAGATTTGATGCAATATATGGAACTTCTATGGATTTACTCATATTACTCATTTTACTCCCCCTATCTTATAATATTCGTGAGATAATATTCATTCCGTATTCTGAATTTATAGAATAAAATCGTTTTCAGTTTTCAGAATTATTATGACTTGGAGCCTATCCAAAATGCCAGTAATGATATTGAAAAGTTAAACCTGGCAGGTGAAGGAGATGAGCCGCCAATTTTCCGAAAAAACCGAAGATCTCTTCAGGGCCTGGAAGCTTGACAAATGGAAAAAGATCCGCCAAGATGCCGGAAAAATGGAATCCTTTCCCAAGAGAAAAGCTTGTCAGGGATTACGTAGGCATAGAAAATGTAAGCTATGAAATTATTCGTAGTAGGGAAAGCAATTGATTACTGCTGGAAATTTACTTATTGGGACTGCATGGTTATTGCTTTTCTTAACCCCGGATTCTCACCGGGCAAGCGACCGGCTTTTCCGAAAAAAAGAATGTAAAGACGCACACCCAAAAGAAGAAATAATTATTTATGGGACAATTACACTGAAGAATTCCGCTACATCTCAAAATGTGTTGTACGAAAGAATCCCCAGGTAATCCAGAAGAGCAATAGTAAGTGCCACAAAACTGAGGATCAAAGAAAGGGTTAGGTTCAGCTTCCCTTACAGGAGCTTCCTCTTCAGCATTTTTTCCTCCGGAATCCTCACTACTCATGTTTTCACTTCATATTCGAATTCTTTCTCGCAATTGGGGCAAGTGAGATCTATAAATAAGCTTTTAGCAGTTTTTCTCCTGAGTTTATCCTTAACATCAGTCTCCCAGGGCGGGAAAAATTTCAGCTTTCATTCAATCAAAGCCGATTAGTTCCAGCCGCGCCTCAGCGCGGGACAATAACGACCTTGATACGCCTTTTTTGTTGCCTTGGAATAACATCAAGCGATTAACAGAGGAGCATCGAAAAAAGTAAAATCTGGAAAATCATCCGGAAAATCATCTGGAAAATCTGAAAATTTATCTCTTTTTATCGTTTTACTCCAGCTTTTCCTCTGGCATATAGCACCCGAAATAGGTATTTTGCTCGACTTTTTTCAGGATATTGTTAATATTTTCGAGTGAAGTTTCCATCTTTTCCATTCTCTTCTCGATCTCCTGTAGTCTGGCAAGAATTTCCTAGTCTGTGGTCATAATTTCAACTCCATATTTAAAGACTATGAATATAAATCGCTCCAAATTATCCATCATCTTACGTGTTTATTCGCCACTAAACTA
Organism: Candidatus Cloacimonadota bacterium; assembly: GCA_028690365.1. Classification (GTDB taxonomy): domain Bacteria; phylum Cloacimonadota; class Cloacimonadia; order Cloacimonadales; family JAQVBK01; genus JAQVBK01. The sequence continues at coordinate 2,139 of JAQVBK010000242.1, read as the reverse complement.
CAGTTAGAGAATATATAATTCTAAATTTCATATGGATTAATTGAAATATCAGCTTACAAGACTGTAGAATTGTGTTCATTCTTTTTTATATATATTTGAATACGAGTTAAGGCAATTCGCTGATATATATACTTTCTAACCAGATCATCAAACTATCAAACTCCAGGGAAAAATTGAGGATTCAAAGTGAGTGTGAAAATTACATATTTTGAAAGTCTGCACAGAAAATTTATAAGTAGATAATAGAGAGGAATTTATGGAGTTCAAAAGTACTTTTCAGGATAGCTCAAACTTCATAGAATACATCTAAGCGGCATTGTGCATGTTAGCTTTTTGTATAATTTAAGACTGCCTGATTCTGCCTCCCAGGGAAAAATAACCAGGAGTTAGACGAATGTTATTCAGTAAACTACGATTAACTAAGAAACAGTTTGGAATGGGAACACTAATTTTAGCAATACTGCTGGTTGTTGTGGGGTTGTTACCAGCTGTTAGCGCAGAGGAAGAAGATAATTATTCTGTAACTGCGGAGAAAGCCTTTGAACACGCAAATGCGCACATAATAGATTTTATGTCATCCGACGTTCCAGACTTTGAAAACTGGACAGATGCATCTATTGATCCTGAACCGCTTGAACTTTATGACATAAACGGTCAAAAATTATTTTATGAATTTTCAGCATATAAAAATAATACATTAGTAGGTAAAATTTACGTTGGTGCAAATAAAACACTAGGGCCATCAGTCCAGGTTATTGAAACTACTACATACCTGTACAATACAACTGAAGCCTTAAAAAAATCAATCGAAGTTGCCAGAAGTGAATATCCGAATGGGGAAATAAAATCAACTAAGGTGGTTGAATATAGCTATCCCCGTATTGGGGCAATGACCGTAGTAAAAGACAAGACTTCAGGAGATGAACACCGGATATTTGTAGATGTCTACAGTCTTGAGGTGGTACCTGATAGACCTGTAACTGAAACACAACTTGGCGTCTGGTCAATGTACGAACACAAAGTTAAGAATAGAGTAGGCGGAAATTTAATAGAGTGGGAGAAAAGCGAGAAATATACTAAATCTATAGAAAAAGATGTGGCTAATAAGGGAATTTGCATCAGTGTGCCAGTTATACTGGATAATTATTCAAATTATGAAACCAGCAATGTATACTATGGCTATTATCACTACTTTTTTGGTCTTAATTCATATGGGAATACTGTAATTGCCAGGTATGGAAAACTTCCTGTACTAAAATCTGATGAACAAAAAGAAAACTGGAACTCTACTCTTGAAGAGCTTGGCAATAATATAAAAGACACAGTTACCTCCAAATACATGTATCCTCATGGAGAAGTAGTAACATGTGGAACTAATTCTAAGGGATACTTTGTGATTTTATTCAAGTACGGTAATGTAAGTGAATTGCTTATAAACGAGCTCTACTCTCTAATTGATAATTCTGCAAAGCAGATGGGTATACAAGATATTCCGGTAGAATTTGGATATGGTATATATAGAGAAGAAATTCCACTGGATTCGGAACAGGATATCTATCATTGGTTTGGGGATAGTACTGTGAATCTGTCCGAATCAGACATACATGCTCTTGAAGAATATATGAAGGAAAAACCAACCATACCAATGGATAAAACTGTTGTAGCTTATGGAAAAATTCCGTTATTAAAAGATCAAAATGAAATAATGACCTGGGCAGATAAACTTTCTGCGATTTCTGGTAACACCCAGGATAAAATCACTCCATATATGGAAAAAGGTCAGGTAATAGTATACGGAGCGGAGCTAACTAGACTGGATGTAGGAATTAACGAAACGTTGCCTTCTGAAGAAAAGAATACCATAGTTAAGGAGATTTATCAAATTATTGATAAAGAGGCAAGAAAGCAGAATGTGACTGGTGTTCCAGTTATTTTTGACGAGGGAATATTTATTGATGAAATCGCGACTGAAGATGTAAGGATATATAAAGAAGAAAACAACGAAGAACTCAGTAATTCAAACAATAGCAATTCCAAATCTGATAATGGAAATAAATCAAGTGAACCGAGTGAAATTAGATCTACACCAGGTTTTGAACTTTTGGGAAGCTTGACCTGCCTGTATGGAGGATGGAAACT
>JAQVBK010000241.1 GCA_028690365.1 Candidatus Cloacimonadota bacterium | reverse complement strand
ACGAAGTAAGTATTTGTTATTATTAATTCAAACTGGAAATCATGAATAATAAAACTCCCGATTCTGGAAAAAAACTCATCCTCATGGTATTATTGATACGAATCTCCAGTTTACTGATTCATCTTCGAAACTGTTAGTTGGCTTATTAAAAAATTGTAAAATTCATAATCAGGAACTCTGTGATGAACTGAGAGATTAAATGAGTTCATGAAACCCCCTTTCTGGATGTCTGGCGAAACCACCAGGAGTTTTAGGCATTGTGACGGATAACACCAGGGAGCGAGGTTGGGTACCAGGTTTTCATGTCCGTGTCAGGGGATTTTTTTATCAGAATTTTTATTTCACCTCATTCATATATCTTGACCGCGTAGATATGGGAGCATTATTCCGGATGATGATACATTGACCCCCAAACGAGTACCACGGAGAATTAAAAACGGGGATGAACCCTATATTCTGTCTCCAAAAAATGATTTTGTGTTCAGGCTGCTATTTGGTGATGATGGGAATGAAGAACTTCTCGCATCGCTTCTTAGTTCCATCCTGCATGAGGAGATTGAACATGTCGTAATAAAAAATCCATATATCCTTAAATTATTTTCAGAGGATAAAGAGGCCATTCTTGACATTAAAGCGGCTATTAATTCAAAAAAACTGGTTGATATTGAGATACAACTCTGGAAATCACCTACCCTGATGAGCAGGATCCTCTTCTATTGGGCACGGCTTTATGCATCGCAGATAAAACAGGGAAATGATTATAATGTTCTTCAAAAAACGACTTCAATACTAATATTAGATGATCTCAGCCATTCATCCGAAGATTATCATGCATGTTCATGTTTGCATGATTGTAAACAGCACATAACACTGACTGATATGATAGAGGTACATGTTTTGGAGCTGCCAAAACTACATAACCTGATAGAGCAAGATAAGAGTAATACACTCCTGCAATGGATGTTATTTTTTAATGCACAAACAAGGGAGGAATTAATCATGGTATCTGAAGCAAACCCGGTAATTAAGAAAGCAACTGATCTCCTTATGACGATGAGCAGGGATGAGGAGACAAGACTGATGTACGAGGCAAGAGAAGAATATCTCCTGGGAAGACAAATTGAAATTCAGGGTGCGAAAGGAGAAGGGATTATTGAAACTAAACAGGAAATAGTCAGGAAACTGATTAAAAAAGGAATGGATGACCAGTTTATTAGAGAGATTACTGGTTTGAAATTAGAAGAAATCTCTTCTATTCGCAACGAAAAAGAGGTTTAACTCTTTTCCAAAAAATATCACAAATTTTTCTCCCTTTTTTTGTATGAATAAAATGACTCAAAATAACGTATCTGAAGCAAACCCGGTTATTCAAAAAGCAACGGATATGCTCATGGCGATGAGCAGGGATGAAGAGGAGAGACTCAGATACGAAGCAAGAGAGGAGTTTTTGCTTGATCAAAAGTATTTACTTAAGGCGGCGGAAATAAATGGGATTGAAATCGGTGTAAGAAAGACGGCTTTAAACCTCATAAACCTCGGTATGGATGATGAATTTATTTCGAAAGCAACCAGTCTCTCTTCTAAAGAGATCCAGAAGTTACGCAATCCGGAATAACCAATTCCCCAGTAAATATTTTTACAAACCCATTTTATTCTTCTCTTCCCTCTTTAAGAATCCCGAGGAAACCACCTGTTACTCAACCCATCTCATTACCTGCCCATCGGTACCTCGATGTGCCTGATTTTGATACATCAGGAACTCACTGGAATTAATCAATCGAAGCCCTTCTGTACTGATCACGGTTGTATGCTTCACAGATGAAGGCAGGCGATGGATACCATGTACTCAAATAGACAATTTCTATTCTCATCCTTGACGATGAACCATATCACACAGATGATTTTCATGTCCGTTCGTGGAACAGAAATTGTGGACAGAAATTTGAACTCACCGATCTCCTTGAGATTCATTTCCTGGAACTGCCAAAGGTACATAAGCAGGGAAAACGAAGAAAAATAATAATCTGATACCATGGATGAACTTTCTGTATGCACAACCAAGGGAGGAATTTGATATGACGTCTAAAGCAAAAACAGGTTTTAGAAAAATTTCGGATATTTACAATGCAATGACCCGGGAAGAAAAAGAAAGGGTTTATGCTATCGCACGCGAGGAGGTTTTAAGTAATCTAATATCCGCATGTAGGAGGGAAAAGAAGAAAGGCGTGGAAGAAGGGATTGAGATTGAAAGAGTAAATATCGCAAATACTCTCATAAACCTCGGCATGAATGATGAGTTTGTTTCAACAGCGACCGATCTTACACCTGAAGAGATCCAGAAGATTCGCAATCAGGAATAACCCATTTACAGATTTTCAACCCACATATTTCCAATTCAAAAGGTAGATATCTGGAGAGAACGATACTAGTTTAACGTAATACTTACTGAAATAATTCATACCGTTTGCATAATACTATGAAGTGCGATTGTTGTGCACGCCTCGGAATAATCATTTTTTCAAATCGATTATTCCAAAACGTTTGGAAATGCATTATAAAAACAATACACGATTGAATCGGTATGCTTTCCGGATATATAAACAGTGGAGAAATAAGTTATGACTTCTAAAACAAACCCCATCCTGAGTAAATCGACGGGTACAATCACCGAATTGAGCAGGGAGGAAGAGGAAAAATTAATGGAGGAGGCAAGAGAATTGTTCTTGTGGGATCAACGATACAGTCTTTATGCGGCGATGAGGGAAGGGTATAAAGAAGGCATGGAAGAACGAATAAATGAGGTTAAACAGGAAATATTACAAGAATCACGAAAAAAGGGAATCGAGAACGGCATTCAGATAAGTAAACACAAGATTGCTGAAAAACTCATCACAATGGGATTGGATGATGACTTTATCTCTCAAGCAACCGGTCTTCCTCCTGAAGAGATTCAAAAGAAACGAATAGGTTGAACCTATTTTTTTCAAATGCACAGATTCAATTCGATCTTGTGAAAATGTGTCTATTTCTTTCATCAAATCTGATAGGGTAAGGTTTTCAGTTTAATTTTCATCCAGTGATTTTATTTTTTCTTATTCATATATCATAACCGCGTAGATATGTGAGCATTATTCCGGATGATAATACATTGACCCCTAAACGAGTACCCCGGAGAATTAAAAACGGGGATGCACCATATATCCTGTCTCCGAAGAATGATTATGTATTCAGGTATCTGTTCGGCGAAGAGGGAAACGAGGAACTCCTGACTTCCCTGATCAGTGCCATTCTGGGATGGAAGATTACGCATGCAACCATCAAAAACCCATATATCCTGAAATTGTATTATGATACAAAAGAATGTATTCTTGATATCAAGGCGGAGATTGATGAGAACGTTCAGGTTGATATTGAGATGCAACTCTGGAGATCGCCGAAATTACTCAATCGAATTCTTCTGTACTGGTCACGGTTGTATGCTTCACAGATGAAGGCAGGCGATGGGTACCATGTACTCAAAAAGACGATCTCGATTCTCATCCTTGACGATGACCCATATCATACAAACGATTTTCACGTCTGTTCGCGGATCAGGAATTTTGAGGAGATGTTTGAACTCACTGATCTTCTAGAGATACATATACTGGAACTGCCAAAGTTACATAAGAGAAGAGAACAAGATACAAATGATAAACTGATACCATGGATGAACTTTCTGTATGCACAAACAAGGGAGGAATTAGATATGGCTTCTGAAGCAAACCCGGTCATTAGAAAAGCAGCGGATATGCTCATGGCGATGAGCAGGGATGAAGAGGAGAGACTTAGATACGAAGCACGAGAGGAGTTTTTGCTTGATCAACAATATGGACTTCAGGCGGCGAGAGGAGAAGGGATTGAAGAAGGGATTCTTAAAAATAAACAGGAAACAGCCAGGAAATTAATCAAAAAAGGAATGGATGACCAGTTTATTAGAGAGATCACTGGGCTAGAATTGGAAGAGATCTCTTCTATTCGCAACGAAAAAGAAGTTTAACTCTTTTCCAAAAAATATCACAGAATTTCTCCCTTTTTTTGTTTGAATAAAATGACTCAAAATATCGTATCTGAAGCAAACCCGGTTATTCGCAAAGCAACGGATATGCTCACTGCTATGAGCAGGGATGAGGAGGAGAGACTTAGATACGAAGCACGAGAGGAGTTTTTGTTTGATCAGCAATATGGACTTCAGGCGGCGGAGAGAAAAGGGATTGAAATCGGTGTAAGAAAGACGGCTTTAAACCTCATAAACCTCGGTATGGATGATGAATTTATTTCAAAAGCCACAAATCTCCCGCTCAAAGAAATCCAGAAGTTACGCAATCCGGAATGAGCAATTCGCCAGTAAATAATTTCCCCCACCCATTTTATCTTTCTCTTCCCAATTCAAGAATCCATTGAAAACACCCATTTCTCAGCCCGTCTTATTGCCTACTCGTCAGTACCTCGATGTGCCTGATTTTGATACATCAGGAACTCACTGGAACTCCTTAATCGAATTCTTCTGTACTGGTCACGGTTGTATGCTTCACAGATGAAGGCAGGTGATGGATACCATGTACTCAAAAAGACTATATCTATTCTCATCCTTGACGATGATCCATATCACATAGACGATTTTCATGTGTGTTCACGGATCAGAAATTGTGAACAGAAATTTGAACTCACCGATCTCCTTGAGATTCATATCCTGGAATTACTAAAGGTACATAAGCAAGGAAAACGAAGTAAAAATAATAAACTGAAACCATGGATGAACTTTCTGTATGCACAAACAAGGGAGGAATTAGATATGGCTTCTGAAGCAAACCCGGTTATTCGCAAGGCAACGGATATGCTCACTGCGATGAGCAGGGATGAG
>JAQVBK010000021.1 GCA_028690365.1 Candidatus Cloacimonadota bacterium | reverse complement strand
CCAGTTTTTTCTATCCTATCCATAATTAATTCTGTAGTAAAAGTTAATTGCATCTCTGCCTCCGCACCTATAATAATAAGTACACATTTTTCTAAAAAGAATATACGTCAAGCATTATTTCCTTTAATTACAATATATATATTGTATTATGAAAAACTGGCAAAAGTGGACTTCTGTATTATGCAACAGGTTCCTATTGTAACAGCCATTTTGGATCGTCTGATGCATCATTGCGAAGCTATCATTTTGAATGGTGACAGTTATCGATTGAAGGATAAATAATTATATCTGAACTACCAAATGGAGTAAAAGATGAGAAGGAGTCTAATATCAAAAACAAACAAAGCGATTATCAGAATGGCTAATCAATCAAAAATTAACCCTCTGAATGATCTATTATTACGAAACATATTGTACCAAAATAAACTGCCAAAACTGTATCAAAATAAAATGCCGTTGACACACCTCGAATCGGTAGCCATCGTAGCCGTATATCATTGCAAGACAATCGTTATTTTTTCAATTAGCGAAATTTGGTATAGATAATCAGTTGAAGCAGAAAAGTTAGGAGTCTTAAACATAATCGTAAACATTCAAATTGTGTTCATCCATGAGTTCTTTGCTGTTGTAGAGATTCTTGTTCTCATAAGCAGCTGTTTCCTCAGAGCCGGGAATGGTCATCCCGAAGGGGTAGTAATCACCTCAGTGAGATGAAGAAATTGAAGCGAGGGTTTCTTTTTTCATGAGGGCAGAAAATTTCATTGTGGACAATTATTAGCTTTTGTCAAAGGACTGGCTTTCATAAATTTGGTTAAGTCGCTTCTAAATTAATAATGAAGCTTCTTGAGGATTAATTTTCCTTCTCTGTTTTTTTAAATGGGTCTATATTTGTGTAAGAACCATCAGGTAGCTCCCAGACAGTTTTCCCATTTTTGGAATAAACATTCGGAATTCCATTTTTTAGATGCTTCTTTTGTACTTTCTCTACAGCCCTCTGCATAATTCTGGTTATTTCCAGTAATCTTTCATAAGTCTCGGCTTTAAACATTGATACCTCTCATAAATATCTCAAATCTATCTTCATTGATAATAATAAACTTGTCTACAATACCTACGGCTGTTTGCATAACTGCATCATCACCATTATAAAATAATTGCCACTCATCTACCTGATTCTTATACAAATTCCAGAAATTACTCAAACTTCTTGAATATCTGCGAATAATGTCGGCATCCGGAATTTGATGACCACCTTCTTCTATCCGAATTCTCACTCTGTTTATTGCCATTTCAGTATTATCGAGAAAAAGGTACAGCAAAATAATTCTATATTTCTGCTTTTTCAACAGTCTCAGATATTTAAGAAGAACTCTGCCGGCAATTGTAGATTCAATGACAAAATCATTACTTTCTTTGATTAGTATGTCAAATCTCTTAAAGAATTCTCTACCAGCTCTAATTTTTCCACCAGACATATCATCAGGATTAAATTCTCTCTCAATCTCGTCAGCATTGAGAAAAGCGATATCCTTCTGATTAATGAATTCTTTAGCGAAAGTGGTTTTACCTGATCCATTACAACCACAAACCAGATAAACTGTTTTGTTCTTCATCTCAACTCCTTCTAAATGGAAATCCCCTTGTTGTGCCTGTCCCGTGAAATCATTTTTTCAACTCCACTCAACAACAGACTCCAAAAAACTTTCGCAAGAAATGAAGGCAAGGGAATTCTATTTCACGGATAAGTTGATAATGTTGAATTATTTATTCTTTCTTTGTTAAAATGATTTTGCCGGGGCTTAGATCAATTACTACAGCATGATCATGGTATTTTGCATAGGTATTCATATCCGGGACTTTCGTAGCTTTATCACTGCCAATTAAACTATCAAAGAAATCACTAATTTCCTCAGGATAATTAAGGTATGTGAAAGTGACAGACAGGTCAACAGTAAACTCATCATATTTTGTGTTGATGAATCTTAAAAACCCATTGACCTCTCTTTTTTCGTTACTTCTAAGAACTTCTAGTGGACCGAATGAAAATCCCCACTCATTATATTTTGAACCATAACCCAAACCATCGTATATAAAATCATATTTTACTTCACTTGGAGGATTATCGAATGTACGTGGGAAGTTTTTGATTACATATACTTCAACTTCAGATTTATTCTCAATTAAGAAATAAAACTTTAGAGAATCAATTGTGCTAAGTGGCTTAATCTCCAAAACAAACTCCATATATATGTCATCAGGAGTCAGGATAGTCTTTACAATTTCCTCTGCATAAAAGTTTGCAGAAATTAAAAACAGAATCAATATCATCATGTTTTTCATTAATATGACCCTCTGGAATTATCTAGTTTTAAACCTTCCTGAAAAGCTCTCAGAAATCCATCATTACCAGCAAAATCATGTGCGCCTTGTCCTTGTATGTAATGATATCTTGGAAGTCCGCGCTCTTTCATATAATAAGCTTCTCTCAATTCATGATAAACAAAATTTGTTCTAGGCCAACCTGTTAATACCTTTCCGGATAAGTCGTTATAAAATTTCTACTCCCTACTACTACTCCTTTATCTGGACTAGCAAAACCAGATTTCGAAAGCTGATAATCTGGCACACTAACTTCAAAACCCTTATTGTTAAGAGTAATATAAGCAGTTGATCCATTAAATTCTGAGACTACATTTCCGCCGGTCATTGGTGTACCAAATGCTTTTAATTTTGCTCCTGCTCCATAATGATAATCATTTTTCGAGTTGATTAAATCAAGAAGTAATGCAGCTCCAGTATTTTGCTCAACTTTGTCAATCGCAAGGTTAACTAAAATCTGATTAGGAAAATCTTGATCTGTAGAGTATTGAAGATATCCTGCATATTTTCCTGCTAAATCGTTCATATCATTCATTTCTGTCTGCAAATCATTAGCAATTAAATACATTACAGCAACATCAGGATCAATTGCATTAACTGGTCTATTCCCCACATACACATACGGGCTGTTAAACTCATCCCGTTGAGATAAAAAAGAAATCTCACGGGATAAGTTCACCGGATCTACTGGCAACTTGTTTTCTATTTCACGCATATTCCGTCATTTAAGATATTGGCAGAGTTTCCCGATATGATATCGCCTTTGTCAACATGTCCGGAATCAGAATACATTCTTATGTAATGATCTGATAGTGCTGTCCAGAATCCATTAATTTTATCTTCAACAATCCCTTCCAGTAGTGTGTTTTCAGAAACCAGATGTTGAGCATAATTCTTTGTTTTATTTTGAGAAAGTTTAGTTAGAACTGCATTTCTTTCTCTGATTACTTTCCCATTTACATGATTTCTCATTTTCGCTGCTGCTGTTCCGGGTCTCTTTGAGTAACTGAAAACATGCAGATAGGAGAATTCCAGCTCTTCCAAAAAGTTGACAGCATCTTCAAAATCCTGGTCGGTTTCTCCAGGGAAACCGACTATTACATCTAAACCAAATGCCGCATTCTCTAATCTTTCGTTTATTTCTGACAGTTTTTCTTTAAATTCTGAAGTAGTATAATGCCGGTTCATAAGCTTCAGAATTCTGTCAGAAGCTGATTGCAGTGGTATATGCAAGTGATGACACAATTTCCTGGCACTACTAAAGTATTCCAGCATTTTTTCATCAATTAATTGTGGTTCTATAGAGCTGATTCTGATTTTTTTCACCGAATCTATGCTTTCTATATCTCTGAGCAGATCAGGAAGAAAATAGTTGTCTCCTTTTTCTTTTCCATACAAACCAAGATTTATGCCGCCCAGCACAAATTCCTTGTATCCTGCTTCAGCTAATCTGACAATCTGATCCAGTACTTTTTGAGGATTTCTACTCCTGGAATGTCCTCTGGCATAAGGGATTGCGCAGTAGGAACAATAGAAATCACAGCCATCCTGAACTTTGATAAAAGCTCTACTTCGTTCTATCATATTATCAGTCGACATCTCTTCAAAATGACCATAATCCAGAATATTTCCAAAATCAATATTATTGTCATTTAAAATAGAAAATATTGCGAATTTGTTGTTGTTATCAATTAATAAATCAATATCTCCCAACTCAAGTACTTCTTCACTGTTGCGCTGTACATAACATCCTGTCACAATAAGTTTTATTCCGGGATTATGCTTTTTTCTTTCCAATACTTTTCTGATGGCATTTCTGCTTTTGAAATCTGTTCTGTTGGTAACAGTGCAGCTATTGATAATATAAACATCAGCGTCTGCATTGAAGCCCACGAGCTGATAACCATTTTTCAGAAAAGGATCAATTATACAGGCCGATTCGTACTGATTTATCTTACAACCAAAGGTTTCAATCGCTACTTTTTTCATATTTTTTAACCATGAACTCATCTAATTTATTCAGAAACATTTTATTTTGATTGGCATCTCCTATGGTAATTCTGAGATGATTTTTCAGAATTGGATGAGACCACACAGCTCTCAAAGCAATTTCATTATCTGATAAAAAATCAAATAAATCTTTAGTTTTGTCTCCAATTGTGAAAGTGACAAAGTTAGTTTTTGTTGGCAGGATTTTTATATCGGTTCTTTTCCTTAATTCCTTTTCAAGCAACTTCCGCTCAGAAATCACCAGTTTGTTATGTTCATAAAACAAATCTTTGTTTTTAAGGATAGCCAGAGCAAACGCCTGAGTCAAAATACCGGAATTAAATGCAGTAAAAACTTTTTCAATCTCTCTGATGTTTTCATTACATGAAATCAAATAACCAAACCTTAAACCTGCAGCTGAAAAAGATTTTGAGAAAGATCTTATTATAACCAGATTCGGAAATTCATTAATTAAACCAACATAAGTTTTACCTGAAAATTCGTAATAGGTTTCGTCAATCAGCACTGGTTTATCTCTGTGATTAAGAATTTTCACAATTGCTGAATCATCAAGGAGATGACCTGTGGGATTATTGGGGTTACAGAGAATCGCCAGCTTGCAGGAAGAGTCTTCCATCAGCTTTTCATATTCATCGAGATCAAATGAAAGATCCTTTCCAAAACTGACAAATTTTATATTCATGCCAACTGCTTCAGAATAGCTTCTGTAATCAAAATATGATGGAGAGAGAGAAACTGCAAAAGAATCATTATTGTCTCTAACGGCAGTAAACAGGTAATACAGCATTTCGTCTGCCCCATTTCCCCACAAAATGTTATGTGGTTCCATATTGTTGCCAATATATTCAGTTAACAGAGCAGATAATTCTGAAGTTATTGATGAATAATATCTGTTTATATTTATGTTTCCTAATATGCTTAGAAAGGTGTTCTCTATAGTCTTGTACGGATTCAGTGTACTCTCGTTAAGACACATCATATTTTCTTTGTGAGGAACATTTACCTCTGTCTTTTTCTTGTTCTTTAAGTCATTACGAAAATAGTATATCTTTTCCATCTTAAATTAAATCCTGTTTACTTTGATTCCCCATATTTCTTCTGCATATTGTTTTATTGAACGATCACTGGAGAAGATTCCCATATTTGCAACATTCTTTATCGACATCTTTGTCCATTTATCTGAATCAGCATAAGTTTGACTAACCTTTTCCTGACACTGGGCATAAGAGTCAAAATCCGCAAACAGCATATATTGATCTCCCCAATAAAGCAGCGAATCGACAATAGGTCTGAACAATTCAGGGTTTTCAGGAGAAAAGAATCCAGTTGCAATCATCTCTATTACTTTCTTCAGTTCGGAGTTGTTCTCATAGTAAATATGCGGAGTATAACCTGAATCTCTAAGCTTTTGTACTTCTTCTGAATTCATTCCAAAAATAAAGATGTTTTCTTTGCCAACCTGCTCTTTTATCTCAATATTTGCTCCATCCAACGTTCCAATTGTCAGTGCTCCATTAAGTGCAAATTTCATATTACCGGTTCCTGAAGCTTCTGTTCCCGCTGTTGATATTTGTTGAGATAATTCAGCGGCAGGAAATATCATTTCGGCAATCGAAACGCTGTAGTTTGGTATATAGACAACTTTCAAGAAATCTCTTGTAACCGGATCATTATTGAGTTGATGAGAAACTGAATTAATCAGTTTTATAATGAGTTTGGCTGTAGTATAACCGGGAGCCGCTTTACCGGCAAAGAAAACTGTTCTGGGAACAAATTCTTTGTAAGGGGTTTTTCTAATTCTGTTATAGAGATAAATAGTATGCAAAATATTCAGAAATTGGCGTTTATACTCATGAATTCTTTTAACCTGAAAGTCAAACAAAGAATCAGGATCAATGGAGATATTCATTTGCTTCTCAATATAATTCGTAAAGGTAATTTTATTGTGCATCTTTACCTGTTTCCACTTATCGCAAAAATCTTTATCTTCTGCATATTTTTCAATATCTTTCAGTTTTCTCAGATCCAGAGCCCAATCCAAACTTATATACTCTTTTAATAGATTTGATAATCTTGGATTGGCGAGTTTAAGCCAACGTCTCTGAGTTATTCCATTAGTTTTGTTGTTGAATTTCTCGGGAAAAATTTCATGAAAATCTTTGAATATTTTATCTTTGAGAAGTTCGGTATGCATTGCAGATACACCATTAACTGAATGACTACCGATTATTGCTAGTTTAGCCATTTGTATTTTTTTCTCAGAGCCTTCTTCAATTATAGACAGATTTCTTAGTTTATCAATATCACCGGGATAAATTGTCCACACTTTATCAAGAAAACGTCTGTTTATCTCATATATTATCTGAAGATGTCTTGGCAGCATTTTTTCAAAGAGTTCCACCCGCCACTTCTCCAAAGCTTCCGGTAAAATTGTGTGATTAGTATAGGCAAAAACTTTTTCAGTTATACCCCAGGCTGATTCCCAGCTTAGTCCCTTTTCATCAATAAGAATGCGTAACAAATCAGCCACAGCCAAGGCAGGATGAGTATCGTTCAGCTGTACAGAAACTTTTTGAGGTAAATCATTGTAGTTGTTGTGTTGTTTTTCAAATCGTCGCATAATATCCTGCAATGTTGCAGAAACAAAGAAATATTCCTGTTTGAGACGTAATATCTTTCCTGACATTGTATTATCATTCGGATACAGTACTTTTGAAATTACTTCAGAATTATTTTTACTCTCAACAGCTTTTATGTAATTGCCACTATTGAAATAGTCTAGATTGAAGTCACGGGTTGATTTTGCAGACCACAATCTCAAAGTATTAACTGTATCATTTTTGTAACCTGGTATTGGATAATCGTAAGCTACAGCCATCACATAATCTGTATCAATCCAGTCAGTTTTCAACAATCCTTTATAATCTTTATATTGATTAACTTTTCCCATGAATTTCACCGGATATATATACTCAGGTCTTTGTATCTCCCATGGATTAGTGTATCTCAGCCAGTTATCAGGGGTTTCTACCTGAAAACCATTTACAATGTGTTGAAAAAACATCCCGTATTCATAACGGATTCCATATCCGTAAGCAGGTATCTGAAGAGTTGCCATCGAGTCCAGAAAGCATGCTGCAAGCCTTCCCAGTCCCCCGTTACCCAAAGCTGCTTCCCATTCATATTCTCGTAACTCTTCAATATTATAATTCAACTTATTCATGGCAATAACCGCATCACTGTAAGCACCCAGATTGATAAGAGCATTCCCCAATAATCTTCCCAACAGAAATTCCATAGAAAGATAGTATACTCTTTTGACGTCATCTTTGTAGTATCTTCTCTGGGTTTCAATCCAACGGGAAGTCAGTCTATCTCTTATAGCAAATGAAAAGCTGAGAAAAAAATCGTGTGGAGTTGTAGTAAATTTATCTTTTCCGAGACTATACTTTAGTCTCCCGGCAAAAGACTTAATTATTGATTCAGGGTCTAATTTTTCTCTGTATCCGGAATCGTATTCAGGGATATGCAATCCTTTAAGATTCATCACTTCTCCTCAGTATTAGTCAAATTAGCAAATTTTACCGCAGTCCCGTATGCCAAAACTTCAAAACAACCTATCGAATCTTTATTTTTTGAGAAAGAGCCAATCGATGAAGTCTCAATTCTTACATTCAGAATCATATCAGCTCCTTTTGCCTTTTCCTTCATTCTCAGAATCGCTTCACGTTTTGCACGATCCATCAGAGTTTCATAGGTCTTCATTTCTCCACCAAAGATATTAACAAAAGCAGCAATAATTCTTTTGAAGTAATCTAAAGAAATCACTGCGCTACCGGTAACAAGTCCGGATTTAATAATCTGACGTTCTTCTGCCGGTAATTTTTTAACGTTGCAGATAATAAGGTCTTTGCTGAGTAATTCTCTCGATTTTATTGAAGCATAGTGTTTTCTTTCAGTATGAGAACCAAAAAAATAACCAAGTCCCAAAAGAATTACCAAAATTGAAAAATAGAACATCATTTCCATAATACACCTATTCTACAAAAACCGCTGTTCCATAGACATATATTTCGGAAGCTCCCTGTGCCACAGAAGAAGTAGCAAATCTGATATTCACAATTGCATTTGCTCCTAAAGCTTCAGCTTCCGCTATCATTCTACCAGTTGCTTGCCGTCTGGATTCTGTAAGGAGTTCTGTATAACCTGAAAGTTCTCCTCCCACAATATTTTTCAAACCAGCCATAAAATCTCTGCCAATATGTTTGGCTCTAACAGTGCTTCCAGAAACAAGTCCAAAGTGCCTGACTATATTTCTACCCGGAATCGTTTCAATATTGCTTAGAATCATGTTGCCTCCTTTTTTTAAAAAATCTGTTCCAATTAAATTTGTCCTTACAGTCAGTCAAGTATGATATTTCTAAACAACATAAATTTCAGACAACGTATGTTCTGTTTCAAAAACATATTTCAAATTTGATAGATTTTAATAACTAACCTGATCAGATATTTAACAATTGACATCTAAACTGAATTCAAAAAGCTATCACAAAACTCTGGGGGTGAATTTTGAACATATTGATTACCGGCGGTGCCGGATTTATTGGGTCACATCTCTGTAAAAAATTGATTAAAAACAACAATATCATCTGTCTTGATAATCTGTGTGATTTCTATTCACCGAAGATAAAAGAAAATAATATTTCTTCTCTATTAGAAAAGGATAATTTCACTTTTTATAAGGCAGATATCCGAAACAGAGACGACCTCCACAAAATTTTTGAAGATAATAACATTGATTTTATCATCCATTTAGCAGCAATGGCTGGAGTAAGACCTTCAATTGAACAACCGGAACTTTACTATGATGTAAATGTTAAAGGTACTTTAAACATTATGGAATGCTGTAAGAAATACAGTGTAGATAAAGTTGTTTTTGCTTCATCATCTTCTGTTTACGGAAACAACAAGAAAACTCCTTTTTCAGAGTCCGACAACGTAGACTTCCCGATCTCCCCTTATGCCGCCACTAAAAAAAGTTGTGAACTAATGATCTATAACTATCATTCTTTGTACAACATTTCTGCTGCTTGTCTCAGATTTTTCACTGTTTACGGACCACGTCAGAGACCAGATTTGGCTATTCACAAGTTCACAAATCTAATTTCACAGAAAAAATCTGTACCACTCTACGGAGACGGAACTACCAGAAGAGATTACACTTACATTGATGACATACTGGATGGGATTTCAAAAGCTGTTGATTTCATTCAAAATAATTACACTTACGAAATCTTCAATTTGGGAGAGTCAAATACTGTTTCCCTGATTGAAATGCTCACAATAATTGAAGAAGAATTAGGAATCAAAGCTGTTAAGTCTTGGTTGCCAATGCAAGCAGGTGATGTTGAGAAAACCTATGCAGATATCACCAGAAGTAGAGAAATTTTGGGTTATTATCCCACTACAGATTTTCGGAATGGTATAAAAAAATTCATAACTTGGTACAAAGAAATGAGGTAAAAATGTGGTTTAAAAAGCTATTTGGATCAGAAAAAAAAGAAAATCCGAACGATTTTGGCATCCTGAAGAAATTCGTTTTTCTCTCCAATCTGAAGAAAAAGGATCTTATTCTGTTCAGAAATATGCTTATGGAAAGGAATTTTGCAGATGGAGAATACATTTTTAAGGAAAACTATCCTCATGCGGTGTTATATCTCATCATCAAAGGAGAAATCGAAATTCTCCTTGATAACGAGGTAGTTGCAACTCTACAGCCTTTTTCACATTTTGGTGAAATAGGATTATTTATTGAATCAAAAAGAACTGCCTCGGCAAGAGCTAAAGGTCAAACCCTACTCTATGCTTGTTCAAAAAACGATTTCAGCAATTTTATAGATACTTTTAATTCAATCGGTATCAAGATTCTCTATAACTTCGGCATAAATTTCAGTAATACCATTATTAAAAACAATGACAAAATTAAAAGCTTGGAAAACAAACTGATATCTATAAAAGACAGATAGAGTTTTGGGAGATATTATGGAATCAGGCAAAACTAATCCGGTAAAAATAGGTTTCTATATTTTCATTTTCTGCATAATAATAGCAGCATTATTTTTTTACCGAAAAATATTCAGTTATCTCTTCGTATCAGTGGCTTTTGCTTATTTGTTTAATCCTATTGTCCGCTTCCTTGAACACAGAAAATTTCACCGTACTACTGCAGTGATTCTCGTTTATATGGTTCTCTTTGTAATTATGTCGACAATAATTTTTTTCTGGATTCCGATTTTGTTCCGTCAGGCGGTTAGTTTTACCGGAAACATTCAGGAATTTATTGATGTGCAGAATTCGGACACTATTGTAGATTCAGGCTCTTACTATCATAAATTGAAAACAGATTTTGATTTTCTCATCAACAAGATTTCTTTTCTCAATCTCGACATTTCTTTTGAAAGCCTTTTAATAGAACTTTCTGAATTTCTAAATTCGGTTCCGACTATGCTGATGAGTTATTCCAGTAAAATATTCACTATAATCTCATTTCTTGCCACCATCCCAGTTCTCGGTTTTTTTATTTTAAAAGACTATCACAAATTCAAAAAGACATTTTTTGCTTCTATCCCCAATAAATATTTCGAGTTAACTATCATTTTAATTCAGAAAATTGATAGTGTTGTAGGGACTTATTTCAGAGCAGTACTAACTGAAATAGTTTTTGTTGCCATGCTCACTACAATTGTTCTGGCTACTCTGGGAGTCAAATACTCGCTGGCGATCGGAATTATTGCCGGTTTTGCTAATGCAATTCCATATCTGGGTCCTATGATAGGCTGGTTTCTTGCTATCTTATCAGTCATTCTGACAGGTAGCCCCATTATAATGACAGTTTATGTAAGTATTGCTATGTACGCTGTACAAGTGATCGACAATAATATCGTTTACCCTGTAGTTATCGGGAAAAACACCGAAATGCATCCACTGGTAATTCTTCTTACTGTTATTGCCGGTGGTTATACTTTAGGTGTAATGGGAATGTTTCTTTCCGTTCCTCTGGTTTTTCTCGTAAAAGAAACAATTACAGTATTATATAAAAATCTTAAAGATTTCGAAATTATCTGATAAAGAGGTTAAAATGAAATTACTATCCATCATAGGTGCAAGACCACAGTTTATAAAGTCTGCTGCAGTCTCAAGAGCATTATCAAAAAATAAAGAACTCTCTGAAACAATTGTTCACACCGGACAGCATTATGATAAAAATATGTCGGATGACTTTTTCAAAGAGCTTAATATACCGAAACCCTCTTACAATTTGGGAGTGGGCTCAGGAAGTCACGGTAAACAGACAGCTCTGATGTTGTGTCGTCTGGAAGAAGTTCTTGTGAAGGAAAAACCTGATTGGGTAATAGTTTACGGAGATACCAATTCGACAATCGCCGGGGCACTTGCTTCCACTAAACTGGGCATACGTATCGCTCATGTAGAAGCTGGATTGAGAAGCTTTAACCGTCTGATGCCGGAAGAAATAAACAGGATAACAACCGACCACATTTCTGATACTCTCTTTGCACCCACTCTAAATGCAATGAATCTTTTAAAAAAAGAAGGACTTGCAGACAAATCTCAGTTCTCAGGAGATGTAATGTATGATTCGGTTATCTACTATTCTACTTTGATTCAGAAAGATATTTCCGGTTATCTGCCACCAAACATTCCTAGAGAGTTTTATTTGTCTACTATTCACCGTCCGCAAAATACTGATTTTAAAGAAAATCTGGCAGAGATTTTTTCGGCTTTTGCAGAATTGGATTATCCGGTTATTTTGCCGCTACACCCCAGAACAGCCAAACTTCTCAGAGAGTATGAGATAAATCCTGTGAATGTCCATATTATTGAACCTGTTGGCTATAAAAACGTTCTGGCAATGGCAATGAATAGCAAAAAAATACTTACTGATTCTGGCGGACTACAAAAAGAAGCTTACTTTCTGGGAAAACAATGCGTAACTCTGAGAACTGAAACCGAATGGATTGAAACCTTACATGATAACTGGAATATCATTTCCGACTGCAGAAAAGAATCAATTCTTCAGGCAGCATCTGCTCCGTTGAAAAACAAGTCCAGAAATCTGAGTTTTGGATCAGGTAAAGCATCTGAGTTTATTGCTAACTTCTTTGTTAATAACCCCTAGAAATTTTAAAATTGATTCAGGATAATTAGATAAAAATAATTCAATAGGGAGGAATCATGTTTAAATTGATCATTTTTTCAATTGTTGTCTTTTCACTCTTTTTTAGCAGTATTGAGTGTCAGATAATTGTTGATCACTCATGCACAGATATCACTGCAATCCAGTTACAGTGGATTGAACAGGCAAAATCCAGTCTTCATATTGCTTATGGTCATACTTCTCACGGTAGCCAGCTCACTGACGGAATGACAGGATTAGTTGCTTTTGCCAATGGCGAAGGACTAGGCTTAACTCACCCTCTCAATACTTTTGACTGGAACAATGGCGGATCAGATGGAGCACTTGATCTACACGATCATGCAATGGATAGTGATTGTGGTAACTATCCGCTATGGGTAAATAACACAACCAGTTATCTTGGCACACCCAATGAAAATGGAATGGGCAGCAATCAACCGGATGTCAATGTGATTATCTGGTCATGGTGCGGTCAAATCAGCTCTAAGTACGCAAATAACACTCTTCATAGCGAATACCTCACCCCAATGAGTAATCTTGAATCTACTTATCCTGGAATTACTTTTGTCTATATGACCGGTCATGTCGACCACTGGGATGATGCCAATAACAAAGCAGCAAACCAAACCGTCAGAAACTACTGTATAGACAACGAAAAAGTACTCTATGATTTTGCAGATATTGAGTGTTATGATCCTGATGGTGAGTTTTATGAATTTCCCCACGATGATTGTGGTTATTATGCTTCAGCCGGCAATGACTATATTGGTAACTGGGCAACTGCCTGGCAAAATGCTCATGTTGAAGGTGAAGACTGGTATAGTGTCTACGCTGCCCATTCACAACCGCTAAACGGTAACAGAAAAGCTTACGCTGCCTGGTGGCTGTGGGCAAGAATAGCCGGTTGGAGTGGAATTGCCCCGGACATTCCTGAAAATATAGAAATCACTTTTACAGAAAATTCAGTAAATATCACCTGGGATGAAGTAGCCGGAGCAGTTAACTATAAAGTATATTCTTCCGATCGTCCAAATAGTAATTTCATCTTAGATACAACCGGCATTTTTGATAATACAAATTGGACAGCTCCCATTAACGGAATCCGCAGGTTTTACTATATAAAAAGTGAGAAATATTGACATCAACTACCTGTGATTCAAGAAATTTGTTTACAGGAATCTAGTTCATTTGAATTTGGTTCAGTCTAAAAAATAAATATGAGGAGACATTATGAACTTAAAAAAAACAACATTGCTCGTTTTCGCTTTCGTTTTTACCGGAACACTTCTTCTGGCTAATGGATTAAGCCTTAATAGTCCCGGTCCCAGAGCGTTGTCTATGGGTGGTGCTTTCGTGGGATTAGCAGATGATGCTTCAGCTATCTATTGGAATCCGGCTGCTTTGGCTAGGCAATCAACCTCATTGAAAGCAATTTTGACTGACGTTATTCCCATCAGCAATTACAAATACTCCGCAGCAGCAAATGACGCTGAAGGCGTAACAAATCACTTCTTCAATCCTAATTTCTTTTTCAACTACAGAATGAACAAAATGGCATTTGGATTGGGAATTTATGTTCCTGCAGGTTTGGGTGCAGAATATGAAGGAAAAGATCTTGCACCCTTTGCTGGTAACGCTCCCGGAAGCAATGATATTGAATGGATGTCTAAAATTGGCGTAGTCAATTTTTCCCCTGCCTTTGCTTACTCACTAAACGATAAGCTTTCTTTGGGAATTGCTTTGAATATGTATTATGGTATGTTTGAGCTTAAGAGAGCAAGTGTGAAAGCAGTTCCTGAAATGGAAGAGGTTTTTGTTCGTCAATATTCTGAAGAATCTGATGGACTTGGTTTTAGCGGAACATTTGCTGTTAAATACGATCACAATGAGATGTTTTCAGCCGGTTTGACTCTGAGATTACCTACAAAAGTAACTTTAAGCGGAGAAGCTGAGAATGGTCTGTTTGCCTTATCTGGAGCACCGACCAAATCAGATTTTGACAGAGATGTTACCTGGCCAATGTGGATTGGAGCTGGAGTTGCAGTAAGACCATTTGATAAGCTGACAATTACATTTGATGCACAGTACAGTCAATGGAGTGAATTAGACAAACTTACAACCGAATTTAAAGAACAAGCTTGGATTCAGGCATCTAATGAGTCAGGTGAAAATATTTTCCACCTTGAATGGGAAGATCAAACTCAGATCAGATTGGGACTGAAACATCAAACAACCGAATGCCTGGAACTTATGTTAGGATACTATTACGATCCGGCTCCGGCTCCGGATGAAACATTGAATGTTTTATTTCCTTCTTCTACCAACCATGTTATAACCGGTGGTTTCGGTTACAAATGGAATAAGTTTTGTCTCGACTTTGGCGCAGAGTATCTCTTTGGCGCAGAGAGAGACGTAAAAGCTGCCGCACATAACATGCCAGGAACACATCATCTCGATGTGTTTGCTTATAGTATAGGTCTTGGTTATAACTTCTAAAAAATGGCGGGGAAATACCCCGCCTGAGGCATAAATGAACAAAGTTGAAGAATTTATCAGAACCAGAGAAAATTTGAATGAGATAGTTATGGACTTTGCTAAAAAGGACATCAAACGTTTCTTTAATCTCGACACCAGCGTCTACAAGGAAGGAGCATTGGACTCTAAAACAAAAGAAATGCTGGGACTGATTGCTTCTTTGGTTTTACGCTGTGACGATTGTATCTCATATCACTTGAATCAGTGTCACAAAGCAGGGGTTACATCAGAAGAGTTAGAAGAGCTTTTTTCGGTAGGACTAATTGTTGGTGGTTCAATAGTTATCCCTCATTTACGTAGAGCAATCAGCTTCTGGCAGGAATTGATTCGATAAAAGATAATTAGTTTCTATCTCTGTCACAACTACTCAAAATCAATACAATTGCTTTCAAAGATTCACCAAAATTTGGATTATAAATTCCCGTTCCTTTAATAATAATCAAATTCCCTCTTTCTACTAAAGTCACTATTGTTTTCTGAATACATTTAAATTAATCATCCATTATGTCAACATTCTCAGTAATTCTACAATCTGTAAAAAAACTGCGAAATTATCTGATTAGAAATTCACATTTATGATTAAAGTCAATTGGTAAAGTCAATTCTGTGTAAATCAACTTATTATTGCTTGACTTCAATATGTGTCCAAAAAAAAAGGAGCTAATGGAGGAAAAGTGATAAAGTTAACAGTAAACAATGAAAAAATCAACACTGCCAGAAAGCACGCCCGAAGCATCGTGCATTCACTTAAATGGCTTCTGAATGACTACAGTTCAACAACTATTGAAAGAACAATTATCAGACTGATGGGAATCGATGGAGCAATTGATGAAAAACCTATTCCAAATTTAATCGTTGAACACCTTCAGGAAAAAGGCGCACTTGGAAGAGGAGTTGCCTATTGGTTAGCAAATGCAATAGCGGTTACCGGAAAATCAGCTCAGGAAATAGCCAATGAAGTGGCAGAAGGTAAACTCAACCTGACAGAATTACAATCAGCACCTACTGAGAAGGTCTTTTCAATCTTGGAAGAAATCTCTTCTAAGATGCTAAACCACATAAAGAAACAAAGACAGACCAGAGAAGAAGCCTTCAAGAAATTTGGAAATCGGTCTAAGCCTGCAATTTATCTAATTGTTGCTACCGGCAACATTTATGAAGATGTTATTCAAGCTAGAGCTGCAGCTAGACAAGGTGCTGACATAATTGCAGTAATCAGATCCACTGCTCAGTCTCTTTTAGACTACGTTCCATATGGAGCAACCACTGTCGGATTCGGCGGAACTTTTGCAACCCAGGAAAACTTCCGCATTATGAGAAAGGCACTAGATGAAATCGGAGAAGAAATTGGCAAATATATAAGTCTCACCAATTATGCTTCAGGTCTTTGCATGCCCGAGATTGCTGCGATGGGAGCAATTGAAAGACTTGACGTAATGCTCAATGACGCAATGTATGGAATACTTTTCCGTGATATAAATATGAAACGAACTCTGCTCGATCAATATTTTTCCAGAATGATAAATGCTTTTGCCGGTATAGAAATTCAAACTGGAGAAGACAATTATCTGACTACATCTGATGCAATTGAGAAAGCATATACTGTAACAGCTTCCCAACTCTTAAATGAGCAGTTTGCGCTGCTGTCAGGTGTAAAACATGAAAAAATGGGACTGGGTCACGCATTTGAGATAGATCCGACTATAGAGAACAGTTTTCTTTATGAGTTGGCTCATGCTTTATTAACAAGTACTCTCTTCCCCGATTCTCCGACAAAATACATGCCTCCGACAAAATTCGTTACCGGAAACATCTTTAAAACACATTTGCTAAACGGCATGTTTAATCTTGTCTCTCAAATAACCGACCAGGGTGTTCAGCTTCTAGGCATGATGACCGAAGCTATTCATACTCCTCATATAGTTGACAGAGCAATTGCAGTTGATAATGCCAGATATGTTTTCAATGCTGCCCGAGACTTCGCTTCTCAATTCGAATTACTTCCTGATAGTTTTATTAACAAAAGAGCAAATCAGGTTTTGGATGAAGCAATTAGTTTTCTGGCTGAAGTCGACGATACCGGATTGTTCATTTCCATGTCTCAAGGACATTTTGCAGACATAAAACGTACAGAAGACGGTGGAAAGGGATTGGAAGGAGTATTTAAAAAAGATGATGACTATACAAATCCATTTATGGAAAAAATGAAATCAGAATTAAATCTGATATAGCAGGTGATTATGAATATTAAAATTGATGAAAAAAATGTCAAACCTTACGGTGATACTTTGAATGATGGAAAAATGCAGTTCTCATTCACACTCCCTGTTCCAGCCAGTGAACTCGGAAAAGAAGCTGCAACAATGATCCTGAAAAAAATGGGTGTAGATCAGATTGATGTCTGTTACTACAATGACCTTGGAGAGGGTTTTACTCATTTTGTTGCTTATGGCTCTACTTCTGCCAGCGTTGATATTTCCACTATCAGTGTTAAAACGGTGGATACACCGGTAATGAGTATGGAAGAAACCGATGAATACATTGCTCAACATATAGGAAGGGCAATAACTGTAGTTGGTGCCTGTATCGAAAGTGATGCTCACACGGTGGGAATCGATGCTATAATGAACATGAAAGGATATAATCACAGATTCGGTTTAGAAAGATACCGATTTTTCAATGCTGTCAATATGGGTGCTCAGGTCGCTTCTGAAGATTTGATCAAGAGGGCAGTTGAAGAGAATGCCGATGTTATTCTTGTTTCTCAGATTGTAACCCAAAAAGACATCCATATAAAAAATCTTACCAGATTGATTGATCTGGCAGAAGCTGAAGGAGTAAGAGACAGGTTACTATTTATTTGCGGAGGACCAAGAATTTCTCATGAATTAGCAATTGAACTTGGTTATGATGCCGGTTTTGGAAGTGGCTCATACGCTACAGACGTAGCTTCTTTTATTGCTATAAGTTTGGCTAACAAAGACAAAACTGAATAAAATATAGGAGATTTTATGCCAAAGATAATTACTGCTGAACAAGCTGCGGAGATGATCAATCCGGGCGATAAAATACTGTTTGGAGGATTCCTGGCAGTCGGTGCTACAGAAAACCTTATTGATGCATTAATAGAAAAAAATGTCAAAGATCTTGAGATGGTTGTTATAGCAACAGATTATGAACAAAGAGGTGTAGGAAAACTAATTTGTAACAAACAAATTAAGAAAATTCAAACGTCACACATAGGAACCAATAAGTCTACTCAATCTCAATATCTTTCAGGCGAAACTCAGGTGGAATTGATTCCTCAGGGAACTCTTCTGGAAAGAGTAAGAGCTGCAGGAGCAGGGTTAGGAGGAATACTAACTCCAACAGGAATCGGAACTGTAGTTGAAGAAAATAAGCAAATTATTGAAGTAGATGGACAAGAATACATCCTCGAAACGCCTATTAAGGGAAGATATGCTTTCATCAGAGCAGACAAAGCCGATAAATATGGTAACTTGACTTATTCAAAAACTGCCAGAAATGGAAATCCTATCATGGCAATGAGTGCCGATATAACAATTGCAGAAGTAAATGAAATTGTTGAACCAGGTGAAATTGACCCTGAGAGTGTTGTTACTCCGGGTGTCTTTGTCAAATATCTTGTTCTTCACAAATAAAATACTCTAAGTTCGACAATATTCATATAATCGAAAGATAGAGAGTCTGAAACCTACAAACCAAGTATCAGGGAGAGGTTATGAGAAAGAGTATTCTTCTGATTCTGTTGATGGTCGGTTCTTTTTGCTGGTTATCCGCAAAATCACCTTTAGGCACTAAAAAAAATCCTGTGAAAATGTATTTCGTTCCTTCTATGGAAGCCGGAAAAGTTGTAACAAGCGGGAAAAAAATATCAGATTTGCTTTTTCAGAAAACCGGATACTATTTCAAAACTGCTGTTCCCACAAGTTATGCCTCTGTTGTAGAAGCATTGGGAACTGATGAAGCAGATATTGCCTGGTTGCCAACCTTTGCTTACATTATGGCTCACGATATAAATGGTGCTGAAGTAGAACTTACTACTGTAAGAAATGGGCTGAAAAGCTATAAAGGTCAATTCATAAGCAGGGTTGACAGTGGGATTAATGAGATTAATGACATTAATGACAAAATAATTGCCTATACTGATGCAGCATCTACATCAGGTTACATCTATCCTTCCGCAATCCTTAAACAAAACAACATTGAACCAAAACGATACATCTTCGCAGGTGGACATCCACAGGCAATAATTGCCGTTTATGAGAAAAATGCAGATGTTGCTTGTACTTTCTGGTCACCTGAACATGAAGGAATCCCACAGGACGCAAGGAAATACGTTATGGAAACTTATCCGGACATTTTCACTGCAACTAAAGTAATTGGTTTTACAGACTGGATTCCAAATGACACTGTAACTTTTCGCAAAGAATTTCCAAAAGATATGAAAGACAAGATTGTGAACGCAATACTTGATATTTCTCTTACAGAAGAAGGTAAGGCAGTTTTTAGCGACCTTTATTCAGTTGATGGTTTTACCAAATCTTCTGATGCTGATTATGAAGTAGTCAGAAAAGCACTGAGATCTCTCGGATTAGAAGCTAATCAGCTAGTAAACTAACTGATGGAAAAAATTATTTCAGTTCGTAATCTGAAAAAACGCTTCGAAAGCGGTACTCAGGCTTTGGATGGCATAGATCTCGATATTTATTCCGGAGAATTTATTGCACTGGTAGGATTATCTGGTTCAGGTAAATCTACACTTCTCAGGTGTCTGAATATGCTTAACGAACCTACTTCAGGAAGCATAACTTATCTCGGCAATGAAATAACCAATCTGAAAGGTAAAAAGCTGAGATTGCATAGAAGAAGAATTGGTATGATTTTCCAACAATTCAACCTGATCAAAAATTTATCTGTTTTAACAAATGTACTATCTGGAAAACTTGGTTATACAAAAGTTCTGAATTCTCTTATACTCAGTTCAAACAAGAAAAACGTGATCGAAGCCAAACGAAACCTGGACAAAGTAAAATTGTCACAGTTTTCTGATCAGAAAGTTAAAAATTTAAGTGGTGGTCAACAGCAGAGAGTTGCAATTGCCAGAGCACTTATGCAAAATCCTCAGGTTATTCTTGCTGATGAACCTATTGCTAGTCTTGATCCCGCTACTGCAGATTCTGTAATGAAGTATTTAGGAGAATTAAATCGCGAAGAAAAAATCACTGTAATTTGCAGTCTTCATTTTTTAAGCTTTGCACGAAAATATGGTTCCAGAATAGTTGCTCTTAAAGATGGTAGAATTGCTTACGATGGTACTATAGAAGATTTTGACGAGAATAGATTTAGAGAAATATATGGTGATGATTCTGAAGAAGTGAGTGTAAAATGAGTAGAAATTTTAGCAAAATAATCTTCGCTGACTTTTTGTTTAATGGTTATATCCTTGGATTACTATTCTATTTCTTATCACTAACATTTGAGTTTGAATACAATTGGATTATTCATCTATCAGTCACCGTC
The DNA here is from genome assembly GCA_028690365.1 of Candidatus Cloacimonadota bacterium. Classification (GTDB taxonomy): domain Bacteria; phylum Cloacimonadota; class Cloacimonadia; order Cloacimonadales; family JAQVBK01; genus JAQVBK01. The sequence goes on along the minus strand of JAQVBK010000021.1, from coordinate 2,992 downwards.
TTCTTTACAGTAGTATGTCACGTATCAAAAACATCTCTTGGTCATCAGATATTCTCTGATGATCTGCAATTATCAATTTTTAAGAGATTCAGTTTCTATCAAATCATACTTGCAGCTTTGTTCACTTTTATTACCGGTTGGCAAATGGTAGAAATACAACCAATCAAATTTTTCACGAATTTTTCTAAAGCAGGAAGAATATTCAGTGGAATATTTAATCCCAATTTTAAGCTTCTACCCGATATGTTAAAAGCACTGGCAGAATCAGTATTTCTAGCACTAATGGCAACAGTTTTTGCAATACCTTTTGCTTTTATTTTCAGTTTTTTTGCAGCCAGAAACCTGATGCCTAAGACATTGTTAGGTAATGCAGCATATCATTTTTTTAGAGCAATATCTACCATTGTCAGATCAATTGAAGCTGTAGTCTGGGCTATAATTTTTAGTGTTTGGGTAGGAATCGGACCATTTGCCGGCATGCTTGCCCTAATGTTTCATTCAGTTGCATCTTTGATTAAGCTCTATTCTGAACAGATCGAAAATATCGATCAAGGTCAGATTGAAGCTATTAAATCAACCGGAGCTTCAACTATTCAAATCTGGCTCTACGGAGTCATTCCGCAGATACTGTCTCCCTTTCTTGCCTTCACTATCTACCGTTGGGATATAAATGTACGGATGTCCACGATAGTTGGTTTTGTAGGCGGTGGTGGAATAGGTCTGGCACTTCAACAACAACAGATGCTCTTGCGTTGGCAGAATGTTGGATTAATAATGTGGCTTATCGTAGCTGTAGTCTGGATAATGGATATTTTCTCGGCAAAAGTAAGGGAAAAATTAATAAAAAACTAATTGAGGATAAATGAATAAATATGAATCTGTAGATTACGCAGATATACTGGCAAGCGTAAACAAGCCTTCCCGTTATATCAACCACGAAATCAATGCTTATCTAAACAAACCAACATCTGATAAAATTAACTTCTGTTTTGCATTTCCCGATGTCTATGAAATAGGAATTTCACATCTTGGTCTCAAGATTTTATACACTATTATTAATAATGCTAATGACGCTACTGCAGACAGAGTTTATGCGCCTTGGCCTGATTTTTCTGAAGTTTTACAAAAAAGCGGAAGACCGCTCTTTTCGGTTGAACACAAGCTACCTCTAAAAAACTTTGATGTGATTGGTTTTACTCTCCAATCAGAACTAACCTTCACAAATGTTCTTTTCATATTGGATTTATCCGGGATTTCTCTTCTCAGTACAGAAAGGACTTCTGAAGATCCAATCATAATCAGTGGCGGTCCTGCAATCAGTAATCCTGAACCAATGGCAGATTTCTTTGATGCAATCCTTATTGGTGATGGAGAAGAAGCAATTCTTGAAATTAAAGATGCAATGCAAAAGACTAAGAATAAAACCAGATTCGAAAAATTATCAGCACTATCAGAGATTGAAGGTCTCTTTGTTCCTCAAATACATTCCTCAAAAGAAAGTAACACAGAAGCAAAGAGAATCAATATCAGAAAATTTTCGGATTTTGATAACATGGAGTATACTCATCTGAATCAGTTAATTCCATGGCAACAGGCAACTCACAATCGCTATGTTGCTGAAATTATGAGAGGTTGTTCCAGAGGGTGTAGATTCTGTCATGCCGGCATGTTTTATCGTCCTGTCAGGGAAAGATCCCCCGAAAAAATGCTTCCTCAAATTATTGAAGAAGTTAAAAAATACGGGTGGGAAGAAGTTGCTCTATCATCTCTCTCTTCCAGTGATTACACTTGTATAAAGCCTCTTATCTTCAGCCTTTATAATTCGCTCAAACAATCTGAGGTTAATCTATCTCTCCCCTCTCTTCGTGTCGATTCATTGGATGAAGATCTTATAAAAATGATGAATTCTCTTAATCAGAGAAATCTTACAATTGCACCTGAAGCTGGTTCACAAAGACTTAGGGATATAATCAATAAGAATCTAAGTGAAGAAGAAATTTTAAAAGGCATTGAAATTGCAGTTGAAAACGGTTGGAATGTAGTAAAGCTCTACTTCATGATAGGACTTCCCTTTGAAGAACAACAAGACATAGAAGCTATACTTGATTTGATTAACAAAATTATACAAATCAGCAGAAAAAAACTCCAGATAAATATTACTCTCTCACCCTTTGTTCCTAAACCCTTTACTCCATTCCAGTGGGCTGCCATGCTGGATGCCGAAACAATTCTGGAAAGAGTACGCTATATTAAACAGAGTCTCAAAAGATACAGATTCATAAAAGTTAGTTATCACGAAATCGAAAGCTCCCTGTTGGAAGCAATAATCAGTCGTGGAGATCACCAGGTAGGAGAATTGATTCTGAAGGCTTACAAAAATGGTGCACGATTTGATGGTTGGAATGAATACTTCAACTTCGAAGTGTGGAAAAAGAGTGCAGAACAGATCAATCTGGATCTGAGTACTTATACTGCTGAGTTATCTGTAAATTCACACCTACCCTGGGATTATGTAAATCTGAGAATTTCAAAGCAATTCCTGCTCTCAGAATGGGAAAAAGCTAAATCTGCTTCAACAACTCCTGATTGTAGAATAAGTGAGTGCACTAACTGCGGAGTATGTAACAGTGAACTGAAAAACGTTTTTGCTTCAACAACTCTAACAGCTGATATCTCTGAATCATCTGCCAAAGAAACTGCTGATTATTTTCCGGGTTTTTTCTACAGGGTTTTTTACAGCAAGATGGGTAATATGCAATTCGTTTCATATCTAGATTTGATGAGAATGATTTACCGAATTGTTAGAGCTTCAGAATTACCGATCATATATTCACAAGGCTTCAACCCACATCCGCGCATTACATTTGGCCCTCCCCTTTCTATAGGAATTCAGGGAGAGAAAGAATATTTTGACGTTGAAATCTCTAAATATTACACAAGCGAGAAAATAGAATCAATTTTCTCAAAAATACTTCCATGTCATATCCCAATG
>JAQVBK010000240.1 GCA_028690365.1 Candidatus Cloacimonadota bacterium | reverse complement strand
TGATCCAATCCGCATTGGCGCGCAAATCCCGGACCTTTCTTCTTTTCATCCAACCAAGGAATCCCTACAGCATCCAATACCTCTGTAGTCCTGTCCGTAGAGTTGTTATTAACGACTATAATCTCAATCGGATCTGTACAACTGTTATCAGCAAGAGACCATAAGCAACTCAAGATTCTTTTTTCTTCGTTATGTGCGATGGCAATAACAGAAATCAGAGGCTCCTTGCTTTGCTTTTTCGCCAAGTTCTCTCTGATTTCCTGAACAACATGAGAAGAAATTTCAGAGTAGGGTTGCTCATTTATCGATAAATATTTTTTGTACCAGGTCATATTCTTGAATAATAATTGGAGGTTTATTATTTATTTTTGCATAAAGACTCGAAGAGTTCTTTCCATTGATTTGCAATGTTTTCCATTTTAAATTTCTCGACATTTATTCTCGCTTGTCTTCCCATCTCTTTTCTCTTCTCTTCGTTTTCTATCATATAGCAAATTTTTTCAGCGAGTTCAACACTATTTTCGCACTCAACCAAAAGTCCATCGACACCATCACTGATAATGTCTTTTGGACCACACGGACAAGCAAAAGAAACTGCTGGTACTCCACAAGCCATGGCCTCTGTGATAACCATACCAAAACCTTCGAATCTGGAGCTTAGCACAAATATGGAACTAGCAATGTATTTCTCTGAAATATTTGGAACAGTAGGTTCAAGAATACAGCAATTTGATAAATTCAGTGATCGAATCAATTCTTCTAATTCTGTTTTCATACTTCCCTCTCCATAAATTCGAAGAGTCCATTCAGGGTGTTTTTTATTCACCAGACTCCAAGATTTAATTAAGGTATCAAAGCCTTTCTGATAAACATATCTTCCTACAGCTATGACCTGTTTGTTAATGCAATCTGAGACTTTGTCCGGGAAAAAAGATAGAGGATCATGAATTACGCAGATATTATTCAATTCGGTCCATTTTTCTTCATCTTCATGGCTTAATACAATAAACTTAGCTAATTTCCTTAATTCCTTAGTAAGTTGTTTCATCCAAAAAAATGCTATGATTTTTTTGATCGGAGAGGCGCTGCTCTCTTCTTTTAGGTCTCTAAAATTTGCTTTACTAACATGCATTTCTCCGATTTTAATGCTTCCATCGTGAATCGAATTAATAAAATTAATTTCTCTTCTTAACATAGATACAGTGAAATCAGGCTTGATTTGGTTTAAGCATTCTGTGAGTCTCTTTTTGTAAATGTTTTGCTTTTCAAAATAGAGAACAGCTTTTTTGTATAAAGACTGACCCCATAGTTGATTGAAGTTAATATCTAAATTAATTATATTAATCTTAGATGACAACTCATAATAAGGTTTTTTCTCTTTTTCATCCGTTAGTATAATGAATACTTCATAACCAAGAATATCAGCAAAATAATTTGCTTTGATGGACAGTACCCGTTCCATTCCTCCTGGTATGTATAAAGATGGAATACAATAAGCTATTTTCATTTTATTGGTTTATCATTATAGACTCCTGAATAACTTTTTGCATCTGATTTTTCCAAGAGAGATCAGAAATAGATTCTCTGATTTTTTGAGGAGAAAATGAATGCGTTTTATAAAATCTGATCAAACTTTCGATGTCTATAGGAGAATCATTGGCACCTGCTTTAATGATGTAAGACATTTTTTCAAAGTCGCTATCTGTTTCAGAATAGATAAATGGAATTCCTCTAGCTGCATATTCACGGTTTTTTAAAGTTTTTATTTTATCGATCCCACTTCTATGTCGTCCTAAACTTCCTATCCCCAAATCACACTTTTCAAACATTTCATCTAATTCTTCTCCAAATAAAGCTCCATGAAAATATACATACTTATTTAAATGCAATACATTAACTGCATCAACAATTTCTGATTGTTCTCTAATGCCAGAAATATTTCCAGCGATATGAAAATAAACTTTATATGTTTGTGGCTGTTTATAATACTCTGCAAGTCCACGAATTACTCTGTCAAATCCATGCCAATAATGTACTTCTGCAACACCCAGAAGATTCAGGCATTCGCTTGTGTCGTTTATTCTCTCCTTCAGTTTTATATTGGAAAAGTCTATGCCGTTTGATATTCGGATTGTTTGAGTACCAAATATCTCCTTATAATCTGAAAACGTTACAATTGCAGATAAGTTGCGGGCTAATTGTTTACGAAATAGTCGATCTATTGCTAGTTCAACTTTCATCCTCTTCGAAATGTACTCTTGATCATATGGGTAGGTTGGAATTTCCATAACAATTTTAATTCCAAGTTTACGAAGATTCTTAACCATATTGATGGTGAAAGGATTTGCATTGTGATCAGACCTCATATATACGAATTCAATTTCTTGCTCTTTTGCATATTGGACTATCGAACTGTATTTTACTCTTTTACGAAGAGGTGCAAATCTGTCACAGCCAAAATCTTCCAAAACATTGTTATCAATCATTCTCTTGCGATGACCATCTGCATTTTCAAATGAATAATAACACAAGTGAACTTCGTGACCGTTTTCTTTCAGTCCATCCACTTGATAATGAATCTTCTTACTAATCCCATTATATTCAGAGAAACCATGAAAAACCAAAAAAAGCATCTTCATAAATAAAGTGTTCTATATGATATAATAAACAAACAGTTAATATCTCATCGTCAAAATCATGTACTCGCAAATGTAACGAATATATTAGAATTCAATGTATTTTCTGAATATTTGTTTATAAGATGTCGCTCTTTTTATATTGAGTTTATAGATAGAAAGTATGGGACTTTTTTCTAATATACAATTGCTTTTTGACCGCAAATAATGTAAATACCTGGAGGTAGTTTTATTTCGGTTTTGAGATATTGAGGAACAACTTGTTTGACAATCATTCCTTCAATAGTGTATATTGTAAATGGGTTCAGTTCCTCTTTTTCAATGATAAGTTTTCCTTTTGCTGAAAAAATATTAATAGGTAGCGTCGTATTCAGTTCTTCGTGTTTAGAGTTACTAATGTCAGAAAGCTTTATTTCAATAAGATTCATTGGTGCGTAATAGCCCCAACTTACTCCAAAAGGTTCTCTCCAAGAACAAACTAATAGTGTGCTATCTTCGACTTTGACATTCCTGAATTCGATAAAGTTGTTTTGATTATTATAGAATATGTCGGATGAAGGAGTAAAAATATCAGAGTTATTTACCTGATATCGGTATGATTGATAATCGAGGGTATCCGTTTTTTTACTTTGAGAAGCAAGAATACGTATATCATAGGTACCGTTTGGCACATTAATAAAACAAGCAATCAGCCGACGATTCTCTTGAGCTAACGGTGAACTAGCTCCAAAGAAAGATGCCTTAGAATAGAATCTATCAGGATAAATACCCAAATCTCCACTAAATGATGGATTGAGATTGTTAAGGAATTTATAGACTCTGGATATTCCTTTTTTATTCAGGATCTTAGCTGTCTCAAGATCATTCTTAGCTAGTTTAACTGTTGGTGCTCCCCAAACATCATAAAGTTGAATAGCTGAATAAGAATCATGAAAATAAAGCGAAACATTATTAAGCATTTCATTATTTATAATTTCTGTATCATTTCTATTGTTACCTCCACTAAGTCCAATCACAACTTTGTGGTCATTCTCAACAAACTCTATTTCATCTGAAATCACTTCAGATTCATATTGAGAATTTTTTAGTTGCAGATATATTTTTTTAATCCCGAATCCGGATGAGAGATGGAATTTTGTTTCGTTTTCCAATAATTCCCATGAGGCATTCTTAAAATCATGAGTTTCGCTTAAACGGTAGTATACAGCAGATTTACTGGCTTTGAAAGATATCGAGACAATAGAATCTAAAGTTTTTTCTTTCCCGTTATTGATATACATTTCGGAAGCAACCGGAATGGTATTATCGTTAAATCCAAAGACGAGATTGTAATTTTGAATGAATTGAAATGAGTTATAAGTCGTAAAAATGTTAGTTGATTTAAAAGTTGGTTTTTCGAAAATATATATTCCAGCATCACCATCAGGATAACGTCCAAATGAACTGTAATCTGGATGGGGCATATATGTCAGTGAATCTATTATTTCAACAGCGCCATTTTTACTTTTTCTCGATAGAAAGACAGATCCACCGTCTTTTTCCAGTTTAAAGTTCGTATGCATAATTCCCCTTTCCGGTTTTTTACTGCACCAGATAATACTATGTTTATTAGCTGGAATTGTTGTTTTCGAACTATCAGTCCCTTTGATTTGAAATAGTTCAAGGTTGTTTATGTCATTAGAGATATAATATTCAGCGAGATTAATAGCTTTGTCTGAAGCGTTGTATATTTCAATCCAATCTTCATATTTGAATTGTGCATCAACATAGATTGCATTTGATGCGCTAATTTCATTGATATAAAGACCATCACGACGTACAGAGTCTGCTCGGTCGTATATTGCTTTGATTATTGTTATTGAGTCTTTTAAAAACAGAGAGAAAGATAGGGCATCTTCTTCTCTTGAAATTCCATTTTCGGTAATACTCCAGAATTGAAACTCTTTTCCGTTAACATATTCAGGAGCTTTAATTGTTAGTTTCTTGCTTTTAAAATACTTTCCTTCATAGGGCAGATTTGGAATATCCCAACCATTAAATGTGAGTCTGGCAGACTCCTCATTTGACATGATTAATAATTTAAGAGGCTCTCCTAATCCAAAATTAACAGATAAATTATTGTAAGCAAATTCATTGTATGTTTCATTCAGTCTCTTAAGTGTATTTATTCCACCCGATAACCCATATTTTGAATAGTTCCATCTTTCTGAATTATACAGCCACTCATTGTTTAACCGAGCATATAAACTATCTAAACGTTTGTTGATGTTAGATACATTAAAAATCGAACCAGCAAC
>JAQVBK010000239.1 GCA_028690365.1 Candidatus Cloacimonadota bacterium | reverse complement strand
TAATGCATAGGGATGATCGCCAATGGCGCTGTAGTAAGAAATAGTCCAGGTAGGAATAGCATAACTTCCATTCATATCACCCACCAATACAACATAATCGGGAGGATTATCCCAGTTGTCATAAGCATTCTGAATATAGGTTTTTATACTGCTGTTTGTATTCCCAGTTTGTGAAGTTGTTGCTACTGTCACAAGATAGCCCATCTGCCGTCTCCAGGTTACCAGATTGTTCAGAGCATTAATCATGGTGGGATCATCTTTTATAATGTAGAGAATTGATTTCTGAGATTCACTTCTATTAGAAGTTTCAGCATAATTAAGCACTGCCTGTTTGTATATCGAATTGAATACACCTGACACGCTCCTTTCGGCTATCTTCTCATTCAACCCTTTTTCCTGCTCGCTGAACTCTACCCTAATATTAGCTTTTTTAATAACCTGCAAAATCCCTTTAGCGTCATTATACTTGAAAGGAACAAAAGTGACAGCAGCAACCCTTAAGTCTCTCATTATTGCAGGATCGCTGATTGAGAGTTGTTCATAAGGATAATTTATTCCGGAATTGTAGAATTCGCTGTTCAGATAGAATTCAATCTCTTCTTTGTTTGGATCGTCTAATGAGGGTTTTATTTTGATGCCACTTATTGTCTCAGAGTCAGTAATTTCCATATTTATTGAAACAGTACCTCTTCCCGGCAAAGAAATCATTGTTGAAAAGAGCGGCAATTCTGGATTGCCATAATCGGCTGTTACATCGGTACCGAAAGTTTCTATTGTATCAAATTCAGGATAATCCTTATCCTTTTTTATCTCGAAATCATTCATTTCAAATTCTATCAATAAACTACTGCTCTGCGCTTCAATTAGCCTGAAATTGTTTATCTGCTCGGAAGCAAAAACAGCTCCGGTAATTGTAAATAATAAGGCAATCAAAAAAGACTTCATTTGCTCTCCTATTTTATTATCAGAATTTTACCGGCTTTAGCTTGCGGCGAATTGTTTATTTTAACAAAATAAATTCCGCTGCTTACTGCGGTGTTGTTATAGTCTCTAACATTCCAACTAACTGTATTTGAACCTTTTGCCATTTCACCGACTGACAGATTATTCACCAGACGACCTTTGATATCGAATATACTCAGAGTAACACTTCTACTCTCAGACAGAGAAAAACGTATGTTGATGCCTTCAGTTCTGGAGTTGCCAGCAAAGCTGAACGGATTTGGGTAAGTTCCAATGACAGAATCAATGCAATCGAATTCCAGGTTGTCCTCGCTGCCTACATCTTCCATCTGGAATACAATCCAGCTTTCCTGAGGATAAAATCTTGTATTGGCTGGTTCGGCATTGTCTGCAGCAAAAATTCTGTATTCCACAACACTGTTGGCGAATAAGTTTTCTCCGCCCAGATAGTATTCCCAAACATCATCGACCGTATTTTCAAAAAAATATGTCATAATGTCGCTTCCGTCAATTCTGATTTCATAAACTACTTCCGCAACTGCAACGTTATCTGTAACAATAGCAGTAAATAGTAAGGGCAGTGATTCGAAAGTTACTACTCCGCCTACCGGGTCTATCGGATCATGTAATATTGTCGGAGGAATGGTGTCCTGTTCAGCTTCAGCTACATGAAAAACATGGGGATCATATGACCCTATAAACGGATGATTGACAGAACGACCGGAAGCATCAGCGGCATGAATGTAATAATAAACATCGCTGCCTGGAACAACCGGTATTTCAGCAGAATAAAAGTAATCTCCGTCATCATTGAGAAGTACTGAGGAAAAAGTATTCTCACCTTCAATTTTGAAGAAAACAAGCAGTGAATCACTATATACTTCTGCCCCACTGTAAGGATAAATATAAGTTTCAATATTCACGGTTTCACAAGCTTCTATTTCAGGCTGTACAGGCATGTGATAAACATAGAGCATCCCTGCGTCTGCTACTTCGTGAGTACGACAATGAAGCGCATCTGTATCATACCAGCCATTTGATTGAATTCCGATGATTTCATAACCCGGCATGGCCTGCTGATAAACCTCAATTGCCTGGGCATCATGAGTACTGCCTGTCTGCGGCACAAAAACCCTGTTGTTAAGAATCAAGGAGTTGGTATATGGTGTTGCATAACTGTAACCTCCGGGCGAATATACTCTGAAAACCTGATAAGGGGTTCCATAAGAACTGATACTGTTTGCAAAATAATCTGCTGTAGCTTCATAATCGTTGTAACGGGGATCACTTTGTGGAACACTACCGATGAGAACCTTATCCACATCAAGAAATTTTCCCCAACAATCAACGTGCTCAATATAATCAGCAAGCGGATCTTCAAGAACATGATAAGTAGTTATTCCCAAATAATCCTGAACAAGATTATCAACCTGTGCATGAGATAAATTGCTATTCTCTGACCACACAAGTGTTGTGGAAGCAGCTACTCCCATTCCGTCACTCATATAATTTCCACCGGTGTGAGAAAGATTCATTCCGTAAAGGTTTAAATCATAAGCATTAGCAAATGCAATTGGTAAATCGTTGTCATTAGGGCGAGGACGATTGTAAGGGAAGTTAACTACTGCCAGTTCATTATTTCCGTCAAAAATAAACCAGGGGCTAAAATCTCTTGTCCAATATGAATCAGTTGGTGCAATCATAAATTCGCAGTTGTCTATATTAACGTTGTTATTTTGATAATTGCTGATTGCCTGATTCTGAGTGCTTGTATTCTCTACAACCGTTATTACGGTAATCTCTTCAGCCATTTCTCTGATCAGTGAATATGGAATCCCCAACGGATATCTAATGATCACAGCAGACATTGGCTCAAATTCTGCCACATTTCTTACCGGTCCAGTCGGAGGATCTGTTTCGTAAAATGCTCTTCCATAATCCTGCATTTGTTTAAATTCTTCCGGAGTTAACCAGATGGGTAATTCTCCGGGATGTTTCTCTGACCATTCTTTTTGCTTTCTAATCAGCTGTTCCGGATAATCAACCGCAAACATCAATACAATCATTTGAATCAATACTATTGCTACAATTAGTCTCTTCATTCATCCTCTCCATTTTTTTTATTTGACTTAAAAAACATTCTTTTTTGATTTATCCACAAACTTATATGCAAGAAGCATTCCAAATCTGACTATTCTCAGATTTTTGGGGAGACTAATATGAGAATTAAAATTGCGTGTTTTCTGTTAATTCTGTTTTCTTTTCTGTTCTGCACCGCTGACACAACTGAGCTATTAAACGAATCAGTTATTAAATCTACCTTAAATACCTACAGTGAAGCAGATACTTTATCAACAAAAATCAGGAACGAAGGAGACAGACCCAGGGTCGCATTAGTCCTGAGCGGAGGCGGTGCAAAGGGACTGGCGCACATTGGTGTTATAAAAGTTCTGGAAGAATACGGAATTTATCCTGACATTATCACAGGTACAAGTATGGGAAGCATCATCGGTGGACTTTATTCAATCGGATATAACGGTAATAAACTGGATGAAGCTATCAGAAATATTGATTGGGATAATTTGCTCATGGACAGAATTCCCCGCACCAGTATATCCATTGAAGAAAAAGCGGATTTCGGACGATTTGTGGTTTCTTTCCCGATAAAAGGATTCTCGGTAAAACTCCCAAAAGGGTTAGTAGCCGGTCAAAATATTTCTTCCCTGATATCGGAATTAATGCTTTCAGCACACCACATAACTGATTTCGATAATCTCCCAATCCCGTTCAAATGCGTAGCTACCAACATTGCTACGGGCGAAGCAGTAATTTTGGAGAAAGGGTTTTTGCCGGATGCAATCAGAGCAAGTATGTCAATTCCCTCAGCTTTCACTCCGGTAGAAATTGATGGGAAGCTACTGGTTGATGGGGGATTGGTTATGAATCTTCCTGTTTCACTTGCTAAAAGCATGGGAGCGGATTTTATCATCGCAGTTGACGTAAGTTCACAGCTAAAGGAAAAAGATGAGTTGAATTCATTTGTGCGTGTTATAGAACAATCTTTTGGACTTCAGTCATACAATAAAACTCTGAAAGAAAGGGAATTATGCGACATTCTGATTCTGCCAGATGTTGATAATTATAACATGATGAGTTTTGGAGAGTATGATTCTCTTTTCTGCAAAGGTACAGAAGCTGCCAGAAAAGTCGGAGATCAGCTACAGGAATTATCAGAGAGACTCAAGGAATACCCTGAAAAAGATACTTTTACTCCTCTGCTTAAAGTTGATTCCCTTTTCATAACAAACATTGTCATTGAAGGTTTGGACAAAGTTTCTAAGAACCTGATTATCGGAAAATTAAAGATTCAAAAAAACACCTGGATTAGTCCTGCAGATTTAAATGCTGCTATCGAAAGGATTTATGGTAGTCAATTTTTTGAAAGAATTACTTATAAATTTATACCACAGAATAATGGAGTAGTTCTCTATCTAAGATTAATTGAGCAATCCGATGATTTCTTTCGCGCAGGTTTGCATTATGACTCCGACATGAAAACTTCCCTAATTCTGAATACAACATATCGCAATTTTCTTCTGGAAGGAACAAAGCTATCAATGAGCCTTAATTTGGGAGAAAACGTCGCTTATGATGTATCGTATTTTATTCACACCGGCTGGAAGCCTGGTTTTGGAATAGGTCTTCGCAGCAGGTTAAAAACTGTTATGGCCAATCTCTATCTACAGGGTGATTATCTTGAAGCTACTTATGATACCAATATTTTTACTCAGGAATTAGAATTGCAAACTATTTACTCAAACTCTTTCACTATATCGGGGGGAATTCGTCAGGAGAATACACTTCTTCAACCTGAAGTCGCTCCGGCTGAATATCATCTCGAAACTGAATGGGAAGCCAGTACCGGTTTCTACGGTTATCTGCTGATTGATACTTTGGACCGCCTGATTTATCCAAGAAAAGGAATCCGTCTAAACTATGAAATCTATACC
>JAQVBK010000238.1 GCA_028690365.1 Candidatus Cloacimonadota bacterium | reverse complement strand
TCTGAAACAACTCAGGATATTCTTGATGCAGATAGAGCGAAATCTTATTTGACCAATCTTCAAATACTCTCTCCTTCAATTAACAACCTTTTCTCGTTGCGTCAGGGTAGAATCCAGTTTGTTCCGTATCAATACCGTCCCGTATTGAAGTTGATTCGATCTGATCGACCTCGATTATTAATTGCAGATGAGGTTGGCGTGGGAAAGACTATCGAAGCGGGGCTTATTATCAAAGAGCTACAGGCTCGAATGGACATCTCATCAATTTTAATCATCTGCCCCCGGACTCTTGTTACTGAAAAGAAATGGTATTATGAGATGAAGAGATTTGATGAATCCTTCACTTCTCTTGATGGCAACTTACTTAGACATTGTTTACATGAATTGACTCTTGATGATGAATGGCCACAACAATATTCTAAAGTAATTATGCCCTTCTCTCTCTTTGATAGAAAACTATTATTTGGCAATTCTAATCAAAATAAACGAAATAGAGAGGGTTTATTGTCTCTTTCACAACCCCCAAAATTTGATCTCGTTATTGTAGATGAAGCTCACCATATTCGAAATTCAGATACATGCTTGCATCAGGGAATTCGGTATTTTTGTGATAACGCAGAAGCGGTAATTTTTCTCACAGCAACTCCTGTTCAATTAGGGAGTAAGGATTTGAATACTCTCCTTAACGTCCTGCGTCCAGATTTGATCATCGATTCATCGAGTTTTGAGATGATGGCGGAGCCAAATCGTTATATTAACGAAGCTGCTCAGCACTGTCGGAGAGGGGAGAATGGTTGGAATAAAAATGCTCTGGCATGTTTGGATCAAGTGGCTCAAACCACATGGGGTTCACAATTTATCCGGGAATCCTCTGAATTCCAGGAGATATATGATAATCTACATGAGGAAAACCTCACTGATGCTATTCGGGTTCAATTAATTCGCTCTATTGAAGAATTGTATACATTCAGTTCATTGATTAATCGAACTCGCAGGCGTGATATTGGCGAATTTACTGTAAGAAAACCTGAAACAATCGAAATTGAATGTACGCCCTCTCAGAAAGAATTGCATGATTCCCTTCTTGATCTTATTCAAAGAATGTTGGCATATAGCCATGATAATTTAAATATTTCATTCATGATGACGATGATTCGGCGTCAGGTTGCCAGTTGCTTTTACGGTTTGGTACCACTTTTTAAGGATATGCTCAATGGACATCTCAACAAGATTGAGTATGCTGAAGCAATTGATGGTGATTATGATCCTGATCCTGAGCTCATCTCTCAATTTCGTTTTGAAATACAGAGTCTCATCGATCAAGCTCGAGAATTAGATCCCTATGATCCAAAGCTTGAGGCCTTCATAAAGGTAATCAAAGATAAAAATACGTTGCCAAACAATAAAATTCTTTTATTCAGCACATTTCGTCATACTCTTGCTTATCTTGGGAAAAATGTCGAAAACACGACTCTGCGATATGGATTGATTCATGGTGATGTTCCCGATGACGAGCGTGCAGAAATCAGACATAGATTCGGATTGCCAAAGGAAGATCCATTGGCAATTGACATTCTGCTATCCTCTGAAGTTGGCTGTGAAGGTCTTGACTTTCAATTCTGCGACTTTTTAATCAACTATGATCTTCCATGGAACCCAATGCGGATTGAACAAAGAATCGGAAGGATTGACCGATATGGACAAAAGAGCGAATCGGTGGCAATTGTTAACTTCATTACTTCTGGAACAATAGAGGCTGAAATCTACAATCGGTGTCTGGTACGAATAGGTGTTTTTGAGCATTCAATTGGTGGAAGTGAGGAGATTTTAGGAGAGATCACCAGAGAAATTCACCAAATAGCTGAAAGATACACCTTAACCAATGAGGAAGTGGAAAATAGGCTTCGTCAACTTTCAGACAATATGGTTCGTCGTATTCAGGAGGAACAGGAGTTAGAATCGAAAGAAGCAGAGCTTATTGGTCTTAATATTCCAAAAAGCACCTGGCTTCAGGATATTGAATCTGCTGAGAGTTATTGGCTCTCTCCTGAAGCAATTCAACGATCTGTTACATGCGATCTCAAGGAGCGTCTTGGTAGAGAAGGTGAGTATCTGCTCGGAGAAAAGGCAGTAAAAACGTTAAGAGTGAATAAAGATGGAAGAGCAGCCCTACTCCAGGATTATATCCGAATACCTCATAAATCTGATCCAACCTTTCGAATGTGGGAGAAATGGTTAAAGGGAGATAATCCTGTTTTTCCAGTAACATTTGATCAGGAGGCTGCAACAGAGGATGAAAAAATCACGCACCTCTCAGTCCTTCATCCCCTGATCAAACAAGCAGCATCTCATCTGGAACATCAACAGGTTGTTTATACCGCTCTTACAATTCAGGACACGGAACTGGCTCCGGGTCAATATCCATTTGGTGTCTATCACTGGAAAAAACAGGGTGTTAAACCCGATGATATGATTGTTCCAATCGCAACAAATCCAATACTTGAGGAAAAAATACTCTCCCTCCTTCAAACTGCCGGATGTTCAGACTTTGACGAGCCGATCGATCCATCAGGTTTCGAAGTATTGGAAAAACAACATTATTCAAAATGGATTGCAGCTCGCGCCAAACATATTGATGAAAACCGCCAGCATGTAGAATATCGAATTCAAAGTCTGAAAACCAGTCATAAATCCCGTTGTCAGGTTATAGAAAATCAGCTAAAAGCTACCACGAATAACAAAATTCAGATTATGAAGAGGAGCGAGCTGGCGAGGGCTGAACAGGAATTTAACTTGCGAATGAAGGATCTCGAAAGAGATCGGGATAGCGGAGATATCACAGCTGAGCCTGTGATTTATGGATTCCTGATTAATTTATAGCTATGAGGTATCTCCTAATGAACTCATTTGATTTTTCTGGAGGATGTGATATTGGTGTTCTCAGAGCAATATGAGCATATTCAAGAGATTCAACGGGAAAGGAAAGGTGACTCCGAAAGAACAAAAAATGATTTGAATAACGCCTTAAAAAATTTATCTGAAGATATTTATGGAAATGATGCTCATTTCATATTCGAACTCCTTCAGAATGCAGATGATAATTCATATCAAACCGATAATCCATCTGTTTCTTTTAAATTAATCCAAAAAGACCCCACATTCACAAGTGGATCATACGGGGCCCTCGTAATTGAAAACAATGAATGCGGTTTTGCACAGATAGATGTTGATTCATTATGTCGGGTTGGAGAATCATTGAAAAGAACTAGTAGTAACAATGCCTTCATTGGTGAGAAGGGCATCGGATTTAAATCAGTTTTTCGAGTGACAAATAAACCGCATATTTTCTCTAACGGGTACCAATTTTGTTTACCAGCCAACAAAAATGATGGCAGTATAGGTATGGTTGTACCTGATTGGATTGAAAATTTTCCTAAAATCGTCAATCATTCACTTACAACTATTATTCTACCACTTGACAGATCTGATTTTAAATATGATGTCGTGAAAGAGATCCTTCTTGGTTTTGATCCCGATTGTATTCTTTTTTTAAATAAATTAAAAATGATCTGTATTGAAATCGAAGGCGAAACAAGCCTCATATTAACTAAGGAAATTATTGATGGACAACGTATTCGTATTACTCAAGAAAGGTATGACAATAGGAATAAAACTACGAGTGTCAAGTCATTTCTTCTTTATAATAAAACTTTTAATAAACCAAATGAAATTCTTGCCGAAAAACGCAAAAATTGTCTTGAGAGTAAGATAGCTCTTGCTTTTCCACTTGATATTGAATTTAATGTTGCTGGGAAGATATTTGCATACCTTCCAGTAAAACAAATGCCGAATGTCCCATTCTTTTTAAATGCAGATTTTTTACTCACCTCATCTCGAGAGGATATTCATGTTGATGAGCCTTGGAATAAATGGCTCGTTAGTTGTGTTTCAGACGTTTTTGTGGAGGCATTTGATACATTCCTTGATGATAATGATTATTCTGAATTGTTGTATAAATTTATACCCCTTAAGACGGATGATGTTTTTATTAAACCTGCAATTGCGTCAATATTGAATGCTCTGAAAGATATGGATATTATCCTTACTGAACCAGATGGACAAAAGGTCAAGCCATCTGAAGCGTATTTTATCTCAAACAAATTGCGTTCTCTTCTCTTTGAAACGACTCTGCCAAAGTCACTACAAAAAAACCGTGTAGTTCTTGAAAGCCTAGAGTTATATAAAAAACAACTGACTAAACTTGGAGTTAAAGATTATTCTGATGAATTTATTCAAGAATGCTTTAGAGAGGTTGAATGGCTTCAGCAACATGATTTTAACTGGTTATTAAGATGCTACCATTTTTTTGTTTCTAATAAAATTGATGTTTCTGAATGCCCGATTATTCCAGTGGATACTGATGATGGGTTGCAATGGTGTAGCAAAGAGGAAGAAGCAATTTATTCTCCCTGTAATGAAGAATTAAAGTCGTTTATTAATGATATCCCTGATTTTATTCACATAGATCTAAGATTTTTAAGTGCTGATTTTTTTAATGAAATTCAACAGGAGACAGAAACTTGCCGCTGGATAGAGGATACACTGGGGATTCAAACCCTTAATGAAAAATTGATAACTGAAATATCGTTAGACTGGGTAAATGATCATTTTGAGTCAATGAGTGATGAAGAAATAATCAAAGCCTCTCTTTATTTTTCGGAAAATCTTGGTTCACTTTTAATCAGTCGGAATATCCCAATAATACTTTTTAATGGCGAAAAAAAATTGTTATCGAGGGTGAAATCACAGCCTGGATTACAGGCAATAGTACCACCCATGGCATTAGATCCTGAGACTGGGTGGCAGAATATTTTTACTACTTATGAAGAAAGGGATAATCTGGAGATACTTTCAGATTATTATGTAACTTTTGCGAAAACGAACGATACTTCTGATTCAATCACTCATTTTTTCCAGAATATTGGAG
>JAQVBK010000237.1 GCA_028690365.1 Candidatus Cloacimonadota bacterium | reverse complement strand
CTAACGAAGGGAACTTCGTCTGGATAACTATCAGTGGCTACTTTTGGTCTTCTACAGAGTACGATAATTTCAACGGCAGGTATCGGAATCTGGCTTTTGATTTTACTACGGTTAACCGTTCATACAGTTATAAGCCAGACGGGTACTCTGTGCGTTGTGTTAGGGATGTTGATTAATTTTGTCCGTTTTCGCCAGAGAAAACAATTAGAATGATAAATTATGAATGGTAGAAAGCTCAATGCGGGTGTTTTAACCTGTGGAATAAATCTTTGATTTAGATGCGAAGCATCATTCCATAGGGTTGTCTAACCGGTGGTAGCCGGTCGAGTGAAGTTCGGTTCACTATTTCCAGGTTGAATAGACCTTTGGTCTTATGCGAAGCATATTCAACTGGTTTTGGCTATTTGTCTTTGGTTTTAGGGTTGAAAAGACCCTGGGTTTAAGACAAAGCATATTCAATTGGAGTTAGGTCTTAAAAATAGTAGCAGAGAGTGAATGTGATTGATGAATCTCGGATGTGAGAATGTGGATTTTGGGGGTGCAGGGGGTATTTCCCCCAGCAATCGCTATGTGAATGGAGTGTTTCTAAACGCTTTTGGGATGCAGATTTGACGTGTGTTATGTATGCCTTCAAACGAAGAACATCCATAACAAGCAAGAAGTGACTTGAAGTCCCGATTTATCTGGAATAAATCGGGAAGCTTGAGTCGCTAATTGCGAT
Organism: Candidatus Cloacimonadota bacterium; assembly: GCA_028690365.1. Taxonomy (GTDB): domain Bacteria; phylum Cloacimonadota; class Cloacimonadia; order Cloacimonadales; family JAQVBK01; genus JAQVBK01. The sequence goes on along the minus strand of JAQVBK010000237.1, from coordinate 4,289 downwards.
TACGCAGTTCTCGAGTCATACTTATCCCGATTTATCGGGATTCGTCACGACTCAAGTCCTGCTTAACCTAGCAGAAGTGACTTGAAACGAGTCCCCGAGTTTGAGTCGCTAATTGCGATTACGCAGTTCTCGAGTCATACTTATCCCGATTTATCGGGATTCGTCACGACTCAAGTCCTGCTTAACCTAGCAAGAAGTGACTTGAAACGAGTCCCCGAGTTTGAGTCGCTAATTGCGGAGTCGATAATTGTGTGTAAAAATAATAGATGGAAATAATAAAGAACATGAAAAAGGAGTTAAGATGAAACGATTATCTATAACGATTTTGTTAATTCTTTCAATAGAACTAATATTGGCAGAGAGAGGAACAGGCTTCGATATTTTTGGTCCTGTTTCACTTGATACTCATATTTATACAGTTGGTTTCGATGTGTTTGGTCCTGTTTCACTTGATACACATATTTATACAGTTGGTTTCGATGTGTTTGGTCCTGTATCAATTGATAACAGCTTTATTCATGCCGTACCATTAAACATAGCTGCTACAATAACTAATGATGAAGTTCATATCCAGTGGAGTGTTGTTTCAGGAGCAACTCATTATAAGATTTACTCTGCTTTAAGTCCCGATGCATCTTTTCCACAGGATTGGATTTTAGAAGCCGATAACATTCCAGTAGCAAACTGGACTGATGCAAGCAATCTTTCAAAGAAATTTTATCGGGTGGTGGCAGTAGCTTCTGAAAGAAGATATAACGCTTTTAGCAGAGATTGATTCTTACACAGGGGTTTAGTAGACCGCATTATTAAGAATAATATATTCTCCGTCATTCCGACTTCAATGGAGGAATCTCTCTTTAAAAAGTAATGGGAAACGTAAGACTGATAAGAATAATCAGTTCGGCTTGACGATGTAAAATAGGTTAAATAGCTGAATGTGAATATAAAATTTCTGTGCTTTTCTTATTTCAAAATACTCAATAATTTAACCAAAACTTCTCCTATCAAAAGTTCTCTTGATTACTATTGAAAACAGACAATTTCTTAGGGAATTTACATTCAACAAGATTCGCTTCTGTAACTTCTTAATATTTTTATTGACTGCTGTGAGAAGGAAAAAAAAGGTTTCCGCAAAATTTTGAAAAGAAGAAGAGGATACTTTTTCAACTATGAAATTTATGTCTGATTTGATGAGGATAGAAAAAAATATTAAACAGATTTTTGAGTAGTTGTTTTAACTGAGAGACGAAAAACAATTCAGAGTAAAAACTTGAGGCAGGTAACTATGAATGGTTTCAGACAGAAACCTGTGTTTCACAAACTAAAAGGTAGAACAAATTGTTCTTAATATTCGGAAATAAAATTGTTGTACTGTAAGAAATTAAAATTTAAAAGATATGTATCACCTTCAATGTGTTCAGTATGTCCATATTTGGAGCGGTGTGAAATATTTCGAAAATACTATTCTGAAAACAAGAAAGAATATATTAGATTTGTTCTGGAGACAATTAAAAAATTTCCAGAAAAATACAAACTGGAGGTTGTATTCATGGCTGAGAAAAAACAGTTCGTTCAGATTGTTGACAAGAAAAGCGGTAAGATAGAGAGGGTTGCTGATCTTAAAGCAATCGAATCTTTACCGGAAGAAGAGAAACTGGAATTGACCAAAGGTAAAATGCTCTATATTGTTACACACGTTATTGAGCCGATTCTGAAAGTAGAAATGGTTAAACAAAAAATTGAGGAAGAAATATCATATAAACAATAGGAATTAAATAAATTCTACTCTGTTTTCTATCCCGGAATTTACGTTTGTCGGGTTTTATTCAACAGGTTTGATATACTTTGCTGATCATTCGTGATTTCAGGATGAATATATCTGTTAATAATAAATACTGTGGAGGAAAAATGATTAAAAATTTCAATGAATTGGTAGAAAAATTAAAGGTCGGTGAAAACAAAACGGCAGTTGTAGCCGGAGCCCATACCGGAACTGCTATAGATGCTGCAATAATGGCTTTGGAAGAAAATATTGCTAATTCGATTCTGGTCGGTGATGCTGACTATATCAAAAGATATCTTAATGACAATAAACCTGAACTGGCAGACAAATTCGAAATTGTCGATACCGGACAGGATTTGGGACTGGCTGCCCGTAAAGCAGTAGAATTAGCAAAAGAGGGTAGAGCCGGAATAATACTCAAAGGTAAGACAGATACTGCGTTGTTGCTCAGAGCTGTATTAGATAAGGAAAGTGGACTGCGAAGCGGAGATGTCATGAGTGATGTGCTTGCTTACGAAACCCCCGATCGCATAGTTTTGATGGGTGATGGCGGATTTGTTCCACTACCGGATATTAAAGAAAAAGTTGCCATTATAAAAAACTGTGTTTCTGTAGCACATGCACTTGGTAATCCTAATCCCAAAGTTGCTCTGCTTACTCATTCGGAAGCGGTTAATCCCAAAATTCAATCAACAGTAGATGCGGCAATTATCTCCAAAATGAATCAACGGGGAGAAATTAAGGGGTGTTTAATTGACGGACCACTTGCTTTCGATAATGCAATTAGCAAAGAATCAGCCGAGATTAAGGGGATTAAATCAGAAGTTGCCGGTGATGCCGATATCCTGATTGTACCGAATATTGAAGCCGGAAACATATTTGGAAAGACTCTGACCTATTACTGCCGATACAGAGTTGCTCATGTTATTATGGGTTCGAAAGTTCCTATTCTGATTGCTTCCCGTTCCGATGAAGCAGAGACTAAATACTTGTCTCTGGTTCTGGGAATTGCCACTGCAAAATAATGTCTGTCAAAATTATAGCTGTAGGAAAAACAAAACAGAATTTTGTAGCGGAAGCCGAAAATGAATATTTGAAACGGCTTTCAGCGTATTGCACCTTATCTGTAGAAATAGTTCCGGATGTGAAACTTACCGGTTCCAACAATATCGAAATTGTTAAGGGAAAGGAAGCAGAACTCTTGGAAAAGCGCATAAATCCACAGGATTTTATCGTAATTTTGGATGAGAGAGGTGAACAGTTTACTTCTCCTGTTTTTTCTCAGATTTTAGAAAAAAAACTAACAGCGGGAAACATTTGTTTCATTATTGGAGGAGTTTACGGGTTGGCGGATTCTGTGAAAAAGAAAGCTAATCTCATGCTGGGCTTTTCCAAGTTTACATTCACCCATCAAATTATCAGGATACTTTTATTGGAACAACTTTACAGAGCATACACGATTATGAAAGGGAAAAAATACCATTATTAGCATGAAAAATCATCGGAATGAAAAAATACATTCAGAGGCAGTATGGAATACAATAGAGAATTGTTAATGAAAGCTGTTGAGGCTGCCAAATTAGCCTATTCACCATATTCTCATTACAAAGTAGGAGCAGCTTTGCTGACAAGAAAAGGAGATATCTACACAGGTTGCAACATTGAAAATGCTACCTACTCAGCAACCATCTGTGCAGAAAGAACCGCAATGGTAAAAGCAATATCAAATGGCGAGAGGGATTTTGTCGAAATTGCGATTTATGTGGATAGTGAAGAACTTTTTCCGCCCTGTGGAATTTGCCGGCAGTTTATGGCAGAGTTTTGTGAAGAACTAATAGTGGTTTATGCTTCAAAAAATTCTCTGAATAGTCCGCAGGTAACAACTTTGAATCAGCTCCTTCCCCAGCGCTTCAAGCTTTGAACTCAAATTTTGGATTGTAAGGTATGGTGAGACGAAATATTTGGGGAATAGGAAATAAAACAATAGACGTAACCTTCTGTTATTCCGATCCGGCAACTGCGGGAAGGAATCTTTCTTATGTGTATTTGTTTCGAGATCTCTCCCTGAAAACTTTTGAGGAGATGCAAGAAAGTTGATGAGAATAGAAATATGATTTGAGAATAAATAAAAAAGGAGACTAAATGCAAATCAAAGAATTAAAACCAGTACTAAAAGAAGCAGTTTTGCAACTGGAAAAGAAATTTCCCTTTGCTTCTGCATTTGCAGCCGAAAAGAAGGGCGAGTCAGTTTTTGACTCAACCATGTCTAAGGCAGTTATTTTTGTTCCTACAACTAAAGGGATAACTTTTACAATCTTCAATGGTAAATACTTTATTGAATTGTCCACGGATAAAATTGATACCGAGTCGATCAATGATTGTTGTAAAACACTTTTGAAAAACGAAGTATATTCAAATCCCGAATTGGTTATTGATCCGGGTGAAAAGATTTCCCGTGATTTCAAAATTGAGATGCAGATAGATCCTTTGCAGAAGAGTCTAAAAG
>JAQVBK010000236.1 GCA_028690365.1 Candidatus Cloacimonadota bacterium | reverse complement strand
CGAAAGTATTATAAACGCACTCGATGGTACTGACACAAATCTCTTGCCATATATACCTTATATTTTGCAGGATTTCTGGGAGATTGGATCTTCTCCTCAAGATATCATTGCGATGATAAAAAAATACAAAACAGACTACAAAGAATTGAGAGTACTGGATCTGGGTTGTGGTAAAGGTGCTGTATCCGTCAATATTGCTAAAGAACTTGGCTGTAAATGCCTGGGTATTGATGCATTGGCTGCTTTTATCAAAACTGCTAAGGAAAAGGCTAGCAAGAATAGAGTGACGGATTTATGCAAATTTGAGTTAGGTGATATTCGGGAGCAGGTAAAAAAACTGACAGATTATGACGTTGTTATTCTCGGCGCAATCGGTCCGGTTCTAGGTAATTTCTATAAAACACTAACTGCTTTAAATTCCTGTCTGAGTACAGATGGAATTATACTTATTGATGACGGATACATTGATGATTCAAACCCTTTTAAATATGCAGGATATCAGAAGAGAAGCGAAGTTATAGCTGATATAAAAAAAAGCAGTATGCAACTTCTGGAAGAATCAATTGCAGAGATATCCGATCACAAAGAATATGATCTGGAAATGGTAAATCTGGAAAAGAGATGCAGAGAGCTGATTACCAAACATCCAGAGCAAGCTTTTCTTTTTGAAAATTATATTAATAAACAACATGAAGAGTACAATTATCTTAAAAACGATATAGTTAGCTCATTACTGGTGATAAAGAAGAAACTTTGAAACTCGATTTCACTCCGTTTTGAATGTAAATACTACCTGTTAAAAATACAAACAACATTGAAAATATCAATTAATAAGAACACTTCTCCCCCATTTATGAAGCATTATTAACTAATCTAAAGCAATTTGTGATTGACAGATTTTCTTATCGATTTTTTTCAAGTTAACTAATTTTCTTAGCGTATCAGTAAGGAGAAATGATGTCCGGAATAGTTTTTTATAAGACAAAAAATCTGCAAACCATTCAAGATTTCTATATCATCAAGATTGGCATGGAAGTTTGGCTACAACAAGAAAAATGCTTAATTCTGAGTCATGGTAATTTTTTGCTGGGGTTTTGTGAAAAAGGCAAGATTGAAGGCGATGGAATAATCACTTACTTCTTTGACAGCAAAGAAGAGGTAGATACAATGTATAGTCTGCTTTCAAAATATGCTGAAAAAGGACCTGTTTGTAATGATGCTTACGGGATTTATCATTTTTATGCCAGAGACCCTGAAGGAAGATTGATCGAATGTCAACATTTTCTGCATCCGGTCATTATGGAAAAGAATCCAGAAGAACTTTTGATTAAACGCAGAAGTATCAGGAATTATCTGCAAACACCTGTTGCAGAATCTATCATCAAAAGATTATTTAATATGTGTCGTTACTCACCTACATCAATGAACAGACAGCCATATTACTATGTACTCATCAAAAATAAAAATATTTGCGAGAAACTGAGTAAGGTAAGAGAAGGAGCTTCACCTCTGAATAATGCACCCTTGGCAGTTGTAGTCTGTGTTGATCCTGAGCATACAAAAAGAACAATCGAAGATGGCTGTATTGCAGCTTATCATTTTATTCTGGCTGCCTCTTCATTGGGTCTGGGAACCTGCTGGATTGCCGATATGAATCGGGATGAAGTTAAAACACTGGTAAAAATTCCACATAAACATTACATCGCAACAATTTCTCCCCTTGGTTATCCTGCAGAATCTAAGGAAGTTCCTGAAAGAAGAAAAACAGAAGACATATTGAAAATAATCGGAGAATAACTATGCAAAGATTTTGGCTTATTCTATTGGTATTAGTAATTATTGCTACCTACTTCATATTGTTCAACTCTCTCGAAGGTGGTGTTGACATAAGAATTTTTTTCTTCATAGTCTTTTTTTTTATATCAACTTATGTGTTGATAAACTATCGGAGAATAAATGATTTTGGGAAAAAGCTGGATAAAAAAACAGTTATGTACGCCATCATTATCGCATCTTCTCTACTGATATTCGTATTCATGTTCACGTATGCAAAAATAACTATCAGATCTTTTTTTAGTAAACCAAATCAACAAAGAGAATTTCCGAATACTTTTACTGAAGATAATATAGAGATTGAGAATAAGGAAGACTCACCATATTACGCTTACGGAGACACTTGTTCTCTAAATATGAGAGAATTGAACATTGTTACCAATTATGAATTGGATTTCATCAGATATAGAAATGAAAATAGAAAGATAAAAATAAGCCTTGAAAAGCTTGGAACAGATGTATTCAGAGTCATAGGAAAATATTCAGACCAACATGGATTTGCATTAAATGAGAATGAAGCTCTATTCTATATGAAATACAAGAAAGTGGGAGCAGAATCATTACATAATGATTATTTCTTCTTAATGCGTTTTTCAGACAAGAATCAAATGGAATCCTTAAAAAATGAGGTTTTTTATGAAATAACGGGCAAACTTCAAATTACTGAACATTTCATGAACAAAGTTAACGATGGATCATTTGAAAATATTCACAATGAAGATATCGAAGCAAGTGGACATGCTACAGAAGAAAATCATGAAGCCGAAACACAACAGCCGGATTCACCCAAACCTTATGCTTATCTTGAAGTATTTTCAGTAAGAGAGGTCCCGGTAGAAAAAAATAGAATTATGGAACGAATGTCAATAACTCCACCTTATAATCCTATTGAGTATTAATTTTTGCTCGTAAACAAAAAGTCTTTACGTACTCATTGAAAAAAATCAATAATTGAGGTATGTATCTAACGCAAAAATAAAAAAAGCTCTTTACCCCCTGTTACTCGTGATAGCGCTTCAGATATATTTCTGTCGATATTTTTATGAAAAAAGCCAAATTTGTGGAATTATCAACAATTGATACTTCTTAAGTTGCCATTTATTGATGTGCATCATCATTAAGCAAAAAAAGATTCTAAAATTGTTCATTTTGGTAAACAAATTGCATGATATAGTAAAAAATCAAAATAAACTAATGGAGGACGTATGAAAATTTACAGATTAATGGCAGTTTTAATAATAACTGTCATAGCAGCTTTGGCAGCACTGAATGCAGCGAACCTGAGATTAGAAGAGAATGGAAGATCTCTCAGACAGGGAGTAAATATTGAATGGTTTCGTTCAGGTACTTCTCTTGAAGACGGTACGGTTGTATACACATGGTCAGATACACGATTTGCCGGAAGAGATCTTTTTGCACAACGATTGGATGCTCAGGGCAATAAACTCTGGGGAGAAAATGGTTTGATGGTTGATAACAAATATGACAGACAAGAAGATCCCGTGGTTATAAACACAACAGATGGGTGTGTTGTAATCGCTTGGGTTGATTTTTCGATATCTCCAACAACAGGTGATATTTTTGCTCAGAAAATTGATGCTGAAGGCAACTTACTCTGGCAGGAAGGTGGTGTTCCGGTCTGTACTGCAAATGATATTCAAATTTCTCTAAATATAGTTAAGAACAATATTGGTGGTGCATACATCATCTGGCAGGACAACAGAAATCCTGGTGGAACAGACATTTATGGTGCAAATCTTGATTCAAATGGTAATAATCTGTGGATTGAAAATGGCATAGCAATAGCAGATGGCAATGGGCTTCAAAACGGTCACACATTTTGGGAAGATGGCGAAGGTGGAGCAATAATTTCGTATATAAATGAATACAATAGCGAACAGAATATAAATGCTAAACGAATAAATCCTGATGGAACCTTCTCTTGGACTGTTACAATCTGTGATGAACCTGGAGAACAGAGTGGCAATAAGATATCACCGGATAATGACGGTGGGTTTATTATCGCCTGGAAAGATGCAAGAAACGGAGTATATGATATTTACGCACAGAGAGTAACTCTGAACGGACAGGTTATGTGGCAGAATAATGGTATAGTAGTTTATGCAGATAACTATTCCCAGCAGAATCCAAGAGTTGCTACTGCCAGTGATGGTGGAATATTCGTGGTTTGGGAAGACAATAGAAACGAAGGAGAGCACATTACAGATATTTATGCTCAAAAAATTTCTCCAACCGGACAATTACTCTGGGAAAATGGAATTCCCCTGGCAGTTGCGGAAAGTACCCAGTCAAATCCAAGATTACGCGGTGATGATAATGGCGGAGTTATTGTTGCATGGGATGATTCCAGAAATGGTGGTATTCCTCACATAGACATATACGCTCAACATCTGAACAATGCCGGAGAACCGATATTCGCAGCTAATGGTATAGCGGTTTGTGATGAGCCCGGAGAACAAAATGGTGTACTAATCCAAAAAAGTGGAGATTACTATTTTATAAACTGGGCTGACCTTCGGGATGGTTCAGTAGGATTATACTATCAGGTGTTAGATACTCAGGGAAACACCCAACTCGCTGACAATGGACAGCAAATTTACTGGGGGTTGAGCGGAAATGCAACTAACCTTAAATTCATAAAAAATGGAGATTACATTTTCTATGCATGGAATGATTCGAGAACTCCTTACGTAAAGATATATTTGCAGGTTACAGATTTATCAGGTAATGTCTTGTTACAAGATAACGGAATTCCAATCACTGAATACTCATCACAAGCTCAGAATCAATTCGACATTACCCCTTATGAAGACTCTGGAATTGTAATAGCCTGGTTTGAGAAACAGATCTCTGGTGATTCTCAACCTTATGCTCAGGCTATTAATTTTAACGGAGACAGATTGTGGGGAGAAGACGGTGTCGCTCTATCATTTCTGCATGCAATTACTGCGAATGAGAATATATTTACTTCAACTTTGAATAATGAGTATTATTTCGGCTGGACTGAGTACAGATATGAAATTTCATATGCTAAGTCAATTTATGGCAATAAAGCAGATTCAAATGGCAATTTATTATGGGGAGACGACGGTTTGCTTGTATCTGACAATATTTCTGACAACTTTATAACAGATATGGTGGGTGGTTATTATCTCTGGCATAAAAATATGGGAGG
>JAQVBK010000235.1 GCA_028690365.1 Candidatus Cloacimonadota bacterium | reverse complement strand
TTTTGCTGATCAGATTTATAAGGCTGTTCCCAAGGGCAAAACTGAAGTTGCAAGATTATCATGGAAATATTCAGAAAACCCTGGACTGCATATTAATGAGTATGAACACGAACAGGTCAATATCAATGTGGTTTATCCTTCAGTCAGCAGAAATGATAAAGATTACATAGTGTCACTATTAATCGAGAGTTTACTGGGGGGTTCCAGAGGAAGAATTCATGAAGCTGTCAGAGGTAATAACAACCTGGCGTACTTTGCATATCCAAGCTGGGATTATAATGATGAGTCCGGATATATCTCGTTGATTTCTCAAACTTCTGCTGACAAATTGAATGATTTAACTGAGGTATTGGAAAATGAAATGATAAGGTTAAAAACCGAATTGGTAACTCAGGAAGAACTTTCAATAGTAATAGATGAACGTGAGAAGATTATCAAATCTTATCTTTCTGACAACAGACAGCCTTATACAATGACTTCTCTGGAAGCTGTAGGCCGTGGCTACGATTTTAATTCCAAGGTCATTGATTTATTGAAAGCAGTTACGCCGGAAGATGTCAGAAATTTTGCCAACAAATATTTTAACAATCCTTCCATCTACATATCCAAACCAAGTGCAGTTATTCGATAAATCAGAAAAATGATAAATGAATCTCAAAAGACCCTTATAAAAGGGTCTTTTACTTTTGATGCCTCAAATGTAAAAAATAATCAACTAAAAAATAAATTTTAGTGAAATAACACTTTGTCAAAGAACTTATCAGATTGCACAAAAAACTTCATTGACAGGAACTGTTATATTAAGAATTTGTACTCAGACTTAATTTGACAATATTAATACCAATGCAGACAAAATCTTTATAAGTAAATTCTGAATATGTTTCTGCAAATTTTTCAAAAATCCCAATAAATGGAGCAAATTATGATTTACACAGATTTGATTGAGCGGATGATAAAAGAAGAAAAAAATCCAGTTAATAGAATGTATTTAAATGAGTTATTAATCAAATGGAAGAAAGTTGATGCTTATTTCGAAAAAGAGAAAAAAGCAGATTTTGAAAACAGGGAAGAAACCTCGAATTTTTATGTTGGATTGGCCTCAATCATAAATGATTATCTTGTGGAATTATCGAATCCAAAATACAATTTCACAAATACAGGAAAGAAAGGGTTTAAGAAAAGTGCAGATATTTTCAAACCTGAATACATCAATGACATTCTCACACTAATTTTCGAGAAACTAAATATCTCCGAATTACCCGGTGTTAGCTGGGGATATCAGTCATATACTATCAAACAGAGAATTCTTCCAAAGAGGATTTGTGATTTAACTGAAGCGAAGGAGTATTCAGGTGAAGAATCACATGAAATCCTGAGTTTAGTTCAGGGGATAGATTTACAATATCGTGCAATTGGTAAGAAAAAATTTATTAAATATAACCTCAAACTACCAATCATAATTTTCAATATAAATTCATCATTGGAAGAAGAGGATTTTATACTTATGGATTTTTATGCAAAGCAAGCTAAAGCCGTTTATGATCAATCCAAGTATATAGTTATTACCGAACAGCATCCTGAGTTTAACAACAGGTATGTCAACCTTGAAACAATTCTTTCTGATACTTATATAGACGACATCATTGTTCTTTTTGGAAAGGATAAGAAATTCCAGAAAATAATTCCGGAAAGACTAATCAGACTTGATAGAATTGTCAGAGGTTATCTGTGCAATAAGAAAGCTGATTAGATAATCAAGTTCATCCAAAATATTCTATCCAAACACTTTATCAGACAGGTTTCTTTATTCCAGAATTATAAATTTACCTGTTTTTTCAATTGATTTATTGTCTGCAGTGTTAGCTTTTATTTTATAAAAATAGTTATTATTGGCTATTTTGTCACCATCTTCATCTCTTCCGTCCCATTCGATAATATTATACCCGGCAGTACAATTTCTGTTTCTGATGGTTTTGATTTTTTTGCCTGTAATTGTATAAATAGAGATTGAGACTGTGGCTTCATTATTTAATCTGAAAGTAAAATTGCCACCTGTTTTGGGCATTGGGTTTGGATATGGAAGCATTTCTGATATAGCAATGTTTCCGCCACCTCTGGAATAAAACTCAATTTCAGCAATAGAGGGATTACTAAAGTTATCATAAACAATTATTTTCAAAACATGTTTCCCTTCACTGAGATTATTAAACTGCCATACAAGAATACCATCCTGATAGGAATCTTTATTATATGAGAATCCGGCTGTTACGTCTATAGGATTAATATCATCATCAAACAGAACAAACATCTTATGACCTGAAGCGCCACTAATGTTTATGCCATTTTCATCACTTATATCTGCCAATAGTGTTGGTGATGTATCCACAATGTCACCACTTTTGAAACTTTTTGAGTTCATCCATAGCGATATATCTGGACCTTGTGAATCAGTAACTTCTATGGCTGTTTTATCGAATGATATATCATCAAAAAATGAAACGTAGGTTTCCCCTGAATCAGTGTGTATGTAAGCAAGCGTTCTTCCCTTGTTTCCACCCCTTATATCGTCAGGAACAATGAATGAAGAATTGTATGTACTGTTTTCTGTAGTTAATTCTCCTCTGAAAATCTGATACCCATAGACTGTATACTCTTGAGTAGAATTAGAATTAGGAATTGAGGCTGTTTTACGGAATTCATTGTCCCAGACAAATATTTCAGCATTTCCATTCAGATTTAGAACTGGGAATTCTCCGCTGAGAGTAGCTGTCTCTCTAGCATGAATGACTCCATTGAATTGATTTTGCAAGCTAAGAGGCAGCAGTATATTAATTACCGGATCTCCCATCAGACTATATTTTGAATTATTTAACATAGAATTATTGTATGCAAGTTTAGCTTGCAGCAAAGCATCTCCCAGATTTCTTCTATCGTTTAAAAGCCTGACCAGGAAGTACTTTAAGAACATGGTGTTCGTTGATCCGCTTGATTTTCTTGAAGAAGCAATTGATGCAATTGAGCCACCATTATTGTAGGTTATCATTTTTTCTGCTAATGAATCAAAACTATATGAATCAAAAAAACCAACATCACAAGATGCAGCAATAAAGAGAGTTGGCTTATCAGCATTCCTTAGTTTCACCAAATCATTTGTTCCTCTGAAATAATCCTCTGAAGCTAACAAATCAACATTTCCGTGTCCTATAAAATACCATATTAATCTTCCTTCATTTACTCCATTAACTATGCTGGCAGTAACAGTAGGCTTCTTTTGCATCTCGTCTAAAACGTGTTCAACGCCGAATATCTTATCAACATAAACCCCGGCATTCAGAGCCTGAAAGGTTTCTTCTGCCTGTTCAGTGTGAGGAATTCCATCAGAGCTACCATCATTATATAAATCATCTGCAACAATCATTACCTTGTTTTTCCATGAACCAGGAGTAGGATTTTCAATATATTGTTTTAACTTAGCAATTATCGTATTCATTTCCTGCACATTTTCTGCTGGCAGTCTTCCAATTGATAGATTTGGTAAGCTTGATCCGAATATTGTGAATTTATCATCTGTTGGAAAATCTTTTAGTAAAACTATCATTTTATTCTTTTCCGTAGCTCTGCTTGAGAAATTTCTCCAATCAGAAGAGCCAGAGCCCATCAGCAAAACATATCTGAGATTATGCTCTTCGGTAGAGGGATATTCATTGAAAGCATGTTTCAAAAAATTTCTGATAGCATAGGGATCATCCATTCCACCATTGAAATGAGCAAACACATTATTCAAATCAACAATTTTAGTATTTATCCCAAAATAGGTTGAGTGCAAATTTTTGATTTCTCCGGCCTGTTCAGCAAAGATTTCTGGAGTAATAATTATGCAATCGTAAGGTGTACTTTCATTTATAATATCTTTGTTATTTTGTTCTAAAAACGATTGGACTGTCAGGTAATCATTATGATTTGAAATATAATAAACAACTGAGGAATTAACTAATCCGTTGAATTCAAATCCTGTTGATGTAGGATTAGCGTTGATAAGATTGACATCATCAAAGTCATTTACTTCATAAATATGCAGATTTGTATTGTTTCCGGTGAAAACGTATTTTGCGTAACTTATATGTGAATTTTCTATTATAGGCATTTCGAATTGAGTTGCAGATTTGTTGAGTATTTTCTGATAATTTAAATCCAGATAATCAAGATACAAATCAGCTGCAGAATCTCGTTGTACAGTAATTTTAACATTATTATTCCCATTGATCAAAAATTCCCCACTTCCATTGGGATAAAATATAAATCCTGAGTATTGGTTATTGTCAATAATTACGTGACCATTGATTTCTACTGATAAAGAATATGTAATGGAACCGGAATCACCCAAAAATCTGAATTTTGCGGTCTGTGTTGAGTTAAGATCAATATCTGACAGATTAAAATCCAAATTGTAAGTAGCAGTTTCAACCCCAAAATATTTTCTCCATGCCCATTGGAAATCCTTTGAAGTCTGATAGACCTCTTCTTCTAAATGAGTCTGAATAGGCACTTTTGTATATGCAGAGTAATTTCCTGAGTAGCTTTTAGAATTTATTCTACGGGGTTCTCCAGAAAAATCTCCTCCAAAAGTTAGCCAATAAACTCCGCCCCCAGAGTATGGATTAAAATAATAGATAGAGGAATTTATGTTGTTGAAACCGTCATTGTCTCTGTCTCTTCCATAGAAATAGATTTCAACGGAGTTATCCATAATCCCGTCATCTCCTCCTTCAACCAGAATAGGAATCTCTTTAACAGGGAAACCATCAGAAGATTGATTCAAAGGTTTTCCACCTGTAGAAAATATTCTGATTTGTCTGGGATCCACATAAGCTGGAAGACTAGATAGTTGATTATGATCGAGTTTAAAAATGCCATCCTGATCTACAGTTATTTTGTACCAGAAATCAGATTTCGTAAAGTCCATATAGTTAATATCTGCTCTGTAATAACTCAACCAGAAAGTAGACACATTGGGGTTAAGCAACACTTCTCTCAACAATGAGTCAGTCTGTTCATCGCTACGATGACTGACGTTTCCACTTATAT
>JAQVBK010000234.1 GCA_028690365.1 Candidatus Cloacimonadota bacterium | reverse complement strand
TAGATTAGGAAAAATACTATGCCGAAGAATCTGAATTAAAAACAAGATTTGAAATGGTAAACAGAAACTTCGGCATAGTATTTTCTTCGGTATAGTCAGTATTATCACGAATTCGGTATAACAGTGATCAAGGATCTGAGTATACTGCTTTTTGTTTTAGAAAACTCTTGGATTCTTACAATGTAGTGCAATCCTTTTCCAAAAAAGGATATCCTTTTGATAATGCTTGCTGTGAAAGTTTCTTCAAATATCTCAAAAAGAACCGTACCAACCGAAGAATTTATCATACACTTAATGATCTTCGACTGGATATTTTTGAGTACATCGAAAATCTATATAACAACCGGCTCCCACATAGTACGATTGGATATAAAACACCAAATGAGTTGGAGGCTGAATACTGGGATCAGCACATATAACTGCTGGTCTTAGTAAAAAATCGTAACAAATCGTGTCTAAACTATTGACTGTAGTTCAACTGCTATACATTCCTTAACCTTAACTACTCTGAAATCTGATTTAGAAAATGTATCAAAATCTACTGTTCCCTCAAATAATGGCTCAATTTCAATGCCATTTGCTTCGGCAACTGTTTCCTCAACTACTTCTTCAACCTGGTCTTTTACTTCTAATTCCTGATTATCCACTTTGCATACTCCTATACTAAAAATTTACACTCTATTGTTTTATCATATATTTCACATAATTCCAACCAGTTTTAGCACAAACTCATCCGATACTAGAAAATAATTGCGAACAGAATGATACCAGAAATGGTCGAAATATCAATGTCATAACAATCAGTATAATCAAAATCAAAATTAGTTTTGTCGTTTTCATAAGTGAAACACCTTATACACCCACCGCGTATTCCCTTCTAAATTGTAATCCTATCAATTAACCCTTCTATGAATAATTTAACTTCTGTGGTAAGCAATAGAATCAGTACCCCTGCCCCAAGCATTCCTCCCAATATTCCCGCTTGAAGCCATAATTGATTCATAACAGCCAACAGAATACATATTCCGAAAAAAAGAAATATTATACCCGCCGCCCAACACTCAATCTTAATAATCAGATTAACTGCTACTCCCATAATCCTTAAAACAATAATAAGTGGTAATAACGTAACCCTTGCTAACATCTTCATAACATCCTCCCTATCTCGCTCTTGCGTATTGTGGTAAATCGTGATTTACTTCTGCCTGATAATAACTTCCAATCGTTGTTGGTGCATTAAACAATGCTGTTAACAAATACTTTTTGATATTCTTTACCTTCGTAGTATTTGATTTCATACATCCCATCACATAATCAATATGGGAAGCGTTCAGTTTTAACATTTTTGATTTCACTAATTCAGTCGGATAGCGATTGCTCGAAATTACCACTTCATCAGTTTTAGTCAAAACCATTTCCAAAATCATATCTACTATCCCCTGCAATATTTCTCCATCATATGGATTCCTTTCCAGAAGAATATCAAAATCAATGTTCTCTTTTATCAATTGCTCATATGCTCTCATCACATCCAATCCATCTTTTTCAGATACGATATGATTAGATTCAGTCTCACTAAAATCAATATTATTATATTTATTTTTATTACATCCCCAATTTGAAACTTCTTGAATGTTGTTTTTGGTGATTTCAGAATCCCTTTTTCTAACATTCTTGAATGTTGAAAAGGAAACTTCTGAGGCAGACTTTTCTATTTCAGAATCCCCATTATTAACATTCTGACCATCTTCTAATACAAAGTTTTTCACATATAGAATGTTTGCTTTTCCTTGACCTTGACGCTTTTTCTCTATCAGCCCGATCCCAGTATCATCAACTAATTCTTGTAATGAACGTACTGCCTTATTCTTTCCGCAATTCAATAATTCCGCAATTTCTTCTATAGCGAAATAAATATAAGCCCTTCCTTCAGCATCAAACCAGCCATTTTTAATGGATAATGACATTCGATCTAACATCAGACCATATAAAACTTTCGCTTCACAGGATAATTCTTTAAACATTGGATCAGTAAAGAGAAGCTTCGGTACGCGATAAAAGCTATATGAATTTGCTTCCTTTCCATAGAAATAATCAAACTTTATGTGTTGCTCCATTTCAAATCCTCCTTTCACTGAAGTGCAGATTCTGCACCTCAGGCAGAAGCAGACACAAAATTCTTTACATACAAATGCGTCGGCATTCCATTTCCTCTTGGTTTCTTCTCCACCAAACCAATTCTTTCCAGTTCAGCCAAGCTATCAATTGCCCTGTGTTTGGATACTCTCATATCCTGCTGTATATCTTTTATAGAATAGATAATGTACACTCTATTCTCTTCATCAATCCACTGATTCTTATATGAGGTGCCCATCCGATCGATGAGCATCCCATACAATAATTTTGCTTGAATGGATAATGATTCAAATAATTCCTCTGTAATCAATATCTTAGGAATTCTGATAAAGTTAAATTGTTCTGCCTGTGACTTCATATAGTAATCAAACATTGTTCTGCGCCTCCATTTCTAATTTCCATTTTTCAAGAAGTTCTGTTATAATTCGCTCGCATTTGGAAGCCGGATAATCTTCTGGAAAATACTTCATTAATCGCTTTTCAGAAAAGCTCACTTTCTTCACTGGTTTCTTTTTTGGCAGTGCATCATTCATGATCGAAATGATTGTATACTGTGCCATATTCTCAAGATTTTTTTGTTCTTTTAATACAGAGATTTGCTCTGGTTTTATGCTTCCATTATCCTTTATGTACTCATAGATATATTTCTGCGCTTCCTTATCAAAATATGAAATCTCCACACCATTTACTAAAGAAAGTCTTTTACTGTCTACCATATCTAATAATTCAGGAATCAACTCTGTTAACCGGATATACCTTTGAACACTTCTTCCCGTTAGACCACTTCCTTCTCCAACAATGGTAGCTGTCTTTCTTTCGAGAGGACTTAGCTTGTCGACATCATGTCGACAGGTTCCCTGATGTCGCATTGCATCCATCTTCATCTTAAGCGAAAATCCTCTTTCACTTGGAAGAATCTCTTCTCTTTGAAGATTAGCATTTACCATAGCAATAATGGCTTCATCATCATTTAGTTCCTTGATAATTGCAGGCATCTTCTTTAATCCCACAATACTAGCTGCATGAAGTCTTCTATGACCAGATATCATCTCATATCCACCTTCATCATCTGGTCTAACAAGTACTGGTGATAAAACCCCCTGCTGTCTGATACTTTCAACAAGATCATCCATTTTTTCATCATCTATTACTCTGAAAGGATGATTTTCAAAAGCTGATATTAACCCTAATTCGATTTCCGTTGTTCCGCTTGTTTCTGGAACACACAACAATTCATCTACGCTTGTAAGCTTAATTTTTGCTCCAACTCTATTAGCCATTGAGAACCTCCTTTGTTAATTCACCATATGCATGGGCTGCTTTTCCCTTTGGATCATATTTATATATGCTACTACCCTCCACACTCATTTCAGCAGCACGGACAGACATTGGTATTTCTGTCCGAAATACTCTTATTGATGATGAATAGGTATCATATACCATTGCAGAAATATCCTTTGCAAAATTAGTTCTGTAATCCACCATAGTAAGTAAAATTCCTTCTATTTTCAGTTGTGGATTTAATTGACGTTTCACTCTACTAATTGTTTTAATCAACTGCTGTAAACCTTTCACTGGTAAATATGCAGCCTGGACCGGTATCAAAACACTATCAGCACAAGCAAGGGTATTAATCGTCATCATTCCTAATGATGGCATGCAGTCAATAAGAATATAATCATACGAGCTTTTGATTTTCTCTAGCATCTGCTTCAGAATCAATTCCCTGCTCATAACGTTGACCATTGAAATCTCAATTGCTGACAATTCTATATTAGAAGGAATAATATCCACACCTTCATTGTGATGAATAAGCACATCCTCTAAAAAGAATTCTTCATCATTTGCAATATTCATCATCAGTTTTGCTAAAGTATTCTCCATCTCATCCGGTTCAGAATAACCCAAGCTAATTGACATTGATCCCTGTGGATCCGTATCAATCAATAACACTCTTTTCCCTGCTGATGCCAATCCTATTCCTAAATTTACACAGGAAGTCGTTTTTCCTGTTCCACCTTTTTGATTTGATATTGCTATGACTTTGCACATAATTTGCCTCCCATTCTTGGTATACGTCTTGTTTTTCTAAGATAACTTTCAAATGTCTCTCTTTTAATCCGAACCATCTTACCTATTTTGTAATAGGCTCCGGCTTCCTTTGCCATTCTAAGAAATGGTCTTTCACTAAATCCGTAATAATCCACACCCAGTTTGATTGTGATGAAATCATGCTGCATAAACATCAGATCATAATCATCAAGCTTATGTGAATACTTCCATGCATTCCCTGCCATTATTCCTCCATTCCACTTGGCGACATGATGTCGACAAGTTAATCGTTTGCTGTTGGAGCCTCATGAAATTGCTCTAAATATTGATCAAAAATATCACGATCTAATAAGACGTAACCATCAATTCTATAAATAGCTCCTGCCTTACCTGCCAGCTCTAACAATTTCTTATGGTTCATGCTATAGACAATCTCTGCATCCTTATATCGTAGATACTTTCTTCTCAGTTCTCTGGTTGCTTCCTTTGGCATCGTTCTTCTGTCGATGTCATAATACTGATCTTCCATTGTTTGCCTCCTCATTATCGAAATATACTAATTTAAAAATCTCAGTTTCACTGTTTTGTAATAAATACCTTGTAACGCAAAAAAGAGCCATTTTCCTGAAATTTCTTTCAAGAAAATGACCCCTTTAGGTCTCTCAATGATTGCCGGATTTTCCCCGAACAACTTATCATCAGTTATTATGCTTCGTCATTATATACGAATTTGTTGTCAATTTGTTGTCAAATCTGTTTTACAGAGGCCGCAAACCCTTGATTTTACTGGGTTTATTTATCCAAACTTTTCATCGTCGGAAATCTCCGTTTGAAGTATCCCACCAAGCTCCTTTGAGCTCTACCGAACTCTTTGGAAATCTATTTGTGAATCCTTGTTAAATCCACCGAGATTCATTGAAGCACACGAATCTGTTGTCAT
>JAQVBK010000020.1 GCA_028690365.1 Candidatus Cloacimonadota bacterium | reverse complement strand
GTGTTCTATCGGTGGCTTAAAAGATTGTTAAAATTATGTTTTCATCGGTGTTCTATCGGTGGCTAAAGGAGTTATATGAAAACACTCAAAGTTATTACAATTGTCGGTACACGACCGGAGATTATCCGTCTCTCCCGGGTCATGCCCTTATTAGACAAATACACCAATCACATCACCGTCCACACCGGACAAAACTACGACTACGAACTAAACGAAGTTTTCTACAAAGACCTGGAACTCCGCAAACCTGACTACTATCTCGGCGTGGATACCAGTTCATTGGGTCATGTTCTTGGAGAAACTTTAATAAAAGTTGAAGAAATTTTTGTTAATGAAAAACCTGATGCCGTTCTAATTCTTGGCGACACCAATGCCTCGATTGCTGCAATAATGGCAAAGCGAATGAAGATCCCAGTATATCACATGGAAGCAGGAAACAGAAGCTACGATTTCAATGTGCCGGAAGAAATAAACCGGCGAATTATTGATCATGTGGCTGATTTCAATTTAGTATATACTGAAAACTCCAGAAGACATTTACTATCGGAAGGTCTTCCCCACCGCAGAATATATGTAACCGGCTCACCAATGTTTGAAGTTTTGAATTTTTATAAAGATAAAATCATGCAGTCGAAAATTCTGGAAGAACTTGAACTGGAAAAAAGTAAATATTTTATTGTTTCTGTTCACAGAGAAGAAAATGTCGATAATCCTGAAAACTTAAAAAAGATAATCAAAATCCTGAATAGACTAGCCGAAGAATACCAGCTTCCAGTAATTGTTTCAACACATCCGCGAACTAGAAAAAGATTAGAAAATCTGCGCGAATCAGTTGAATCTGCGTCATCAGCGTTCCTATTCAATGATTTTATCCGCTTCCTGAAGCCTTTCGGGTTCCACGACTACAACTATCTCCAACTAAACGCCAAATGCGCCCTTTCCGACAGCGGAACAATCAGTGAAGAATCTTCCATGCTTGGCTTCCCTGCAGTTACTTTACGCCAATCTATGGAACGCCCTGAAGCGATTGATGCTGGCTCTATTATTCTGACAGGATTAGACCCCAATATTGTATTAGATTCAGTCAAAGTCGCTATCGATGAAAACCGTCTACCGTCTACCGTTTACCGTTTACCGGACAATTACGATGTTGCCAACACTTCCTGGCGAGTTTTAAAAATCATTCTTGGCACAACTAAATTAAGTAATAAATGGTGGGGGATAGATGGAAAAGTTTAAGTATAATAGTAAAAAAACTGTATTAAATTCTATAATAAAAAAAGAGGAATCATGCTCAGATAAAACTACATATTTTGATTTTTTTGGGTTAAAGCTTTCAAGTGTAAAAAAGGAAATTCTTATTGAAGACATAAAAGAAACAATTGATAAAAATCAAAAAAAAACTATCTTCGGCTATTCTTTGGGTTCAATACGCCTGTTTAACAAGTACCCAATCATGATTTCTTTTGGATGGGAAACAGCAGATATTATGTTAGTTGATGGTAGAGGTTTATTTTTACTGGGAAAATTTTTAAAATTTCCTGTTGAAGATGATTTGTCAATTCCTCAATTATCAAAACATTTGCTTGAATTATCAGAAGAGAATAAATATAGTATTCTTTTCTTAGGTACAAAAGAGAGCATTAATAGAGAAGCAACAGATAAAATAAAGAAGTGTTATAAAAATATCAGAGTTTTTAATGGAATAAATGGTTATTTCACAGTAGAACAAGAAGAGCAAATCGTTAACCAGATAAATTCATGTAAACCCGATATACTTTTTGTTGGTATATCATCTCCCAAAAAAGAAGAGTTTGTTAAAAGATGGAAAGAGAAACTAGATGTAAATATAATTATTCTATGTGGAGGTGTAATAGATATATTTGCTGGCGATAAAAAACAAACTCCTCCATGGCTAAAAAAAATAGGCGGTGCAAGCTTATATAGATTTATTCAGGAGCCTGTTAGATTAAGTAAATATTTTTTCCCTTTTGTTTTTTTCTTTTTCTTCAATTTCCTACCAGTTATTATTTTAAATGTTTTAATTTTGAAAAACAGAGATTTTTCGATCCCTGATTTTTATATAGGTAAGAATTGATTATGAGTAGATTGTTAACTTATTGTATAGATGATTCGGTATTAGAGAAAAAGAAGATTTTACTGGGAGAATTTATTACTCGTCACAGTAAAAACAACATATTTCAGACATTGAAGATGTATGAGATTTATAGGGCTACGAAAAATTATGATCCTATGTTTTTGTTAGTTGAGAATGAAAATAAAGAAATCGTTGCTTCTCTCTTAGTTGTTATTCAAAAAGAACATTCAGGAGTAGTCGGTAAACTCTCTTCTCGTGCTATCATTTGGGGTGGTCCACTAATTAAAGATGATGATTTGGATATTCTTGACTGTATTTTGAAGGAATATAATAGAATAATTAAAAAAAAAGCTATTTACACTCAATTTCGTAATCTATGGCTATTTAATAACGCTGAAATAGAAGTTTTCCAGAATAGTGGATTTTGCTATAAAGAGCATTTGGATATTGTTCATGATTTAACAAAACCTAAGGAAGAACAGTTTATGCAGATGCACAAGGGTCGGCGAAAGAATATCCGGCGAGCTGAAGCATACGGAGTAGTTCTAAAAGAGATAAGCAATAAAAAAGAGCTTATAGCTTCTCTTAAATTGATCAGTGAGACATATAATAAAGTTAAACTGCCAATGCCTGATGAAAGCTTATTTTTTTCAGCTTATGAAAATTTGAAGTGTCAAGGATATGTAAAATTTTTTAAAGCTGTTTATGAAGATAGAACTATTGGTGTTCGCTTTGTATTTTGCTATAACAATTTGATTTATGACTGGTTCGCCGGTGCCGATGATGGCTTCTTAGATAAATATCCAAACGATTTTTTACCATGGAAAGTAATGGAGTGGGGTCATGATAACGGCTATAAGATATTCGATTTTGGTGGAGCAGGTAAACCAAATATACTATATGGCGTAAGAGATTATAAATTGAAGTTTGGCGGTGAATTAGTAAATTGGGGTAGATTTGAAAAAATAAATCGACCAGTATTATTGAAAATAGCAAAATTTGGCTTTGAGATTTGGAAGAAGATAAAATAATGTATTTAGAAAAATCAACTTATCCAAAGTTATCTTTTATAAAGATGATAAAAATTAAACTTGGTAAATATCTTGCGAAATCATTTCCATTTAATAAAGTTAGAATTTTTGGATTAAGAATATGTGGTTTTAGCGTTGGAAACAAAGTATATATTGGTGAAGATTTGATTATTGCGAGTCCGATTTCAGAAAAATCTTGTAATCTTATTATTGGCGATCGTGTTGCAATAGCTCCTCGTGTTACCATAGTTTTATCTTCAGATGCTAACTGGTCAAGATTAATGGAAAATATAGAACCAGTAAAATCAACAATAAAATTAAATGATGACTGCTGGATTGGTGCAGGGGCAATAATTTTACCAGGAGTAAATGTAGGGAAGATGTCAATTATTGGTGCTGGTGCTGTAGTAACCAAAGATGTTGACGACTATACAATTGTTGCTGGTGTTCCCGCAAAAATAATTAAAACAATGAAAGATATTAACTAATGGACTTCACATTAAAAAACTATAAATCCTTATTACTATCACTATTATCTCAAAATTTCTCTTTCCCAACTCTTGAAGAGTTTATCTCGCTCACTCTTCCTGTCTATTCATCCTCCTCTCGCCCCCTCTCCCCCTCGCAGAATCGCTCAGTCGTCATTCTCCGTCATGATGAGAAGATAAAATAATTAATTTCTAATTCTGAATTATGAATGTTGAATGAAAATGAATAAATACCTAAAAGTAAATAAGGAAAAATATGTCAGAAATTATCGTTGATGAGAAAAAGATTTCAATAAAAGTTATAAATGACTTTGACTATATCTCCTTAACTGATATGGTAAAAGGAATTGAGAACGGTTTAGCGTTAATAGAGAAATGGTTAAGAAATAAGAATACGATTGAATTCTTAGGTATAAGGGAAGAATTGCACAATCCAAATTTTAATTCCCCCGAATTCGAGGGAATTAATCAACATCGGGTAAAAACATGTCAGAACTTATAATTAAAGATTCAAAAATTAAAATTACTCAAATCAATGATGTAGATTATATCTGTCTTACAGACATGCTAAGTGCAAAAGATGGAGATTTCTTTATATCTGATTGGCTTAGAAATCGTAACACACTTGAATATCTTGGTATTTGGGAAAAAATTTACAATCCTGATTTTAATTATGGCGAATTCGCCACAATTAGAAATAAGTCAGGTCTGAATAGTTTTAAGATTAGTGTAAAAGATTTCGTATCCAGAACAAATGCTATAAGCATTTTTGCTAAATCAGGAAGATACGGTGGTACGTACGCACATAAAGATATAGCTTTTGAATTTGGCATGTGGATTAGTCCAGAATTCAAAATATATTTGATCAAGGAGTATCAGAGATTAAAGGAAGAAGAGCAGAAACTGATTGGATGGTCAGCAAAGAGAGAATTATCAAAAATAAATTATAGAATTCATACAGATGCGATAAAGAATAATTTGATACCAAATGAATTAACCAAAACACAAATATCGTATATTTATGCAAGTGAAGCGGATATTCTTAATATGGCTCTATTCGGAATGACGGCGCAAGAGTGGAAAAATGAAAATCCTGATTTAAAAGGTAATATAAGAGATTATGCTTCCATTAATCAGTTGATTTGTTTATCAAATCTTGAGAATATAAATGCTGTTTTTATAAACGATGATTTGACTCAAGCGGAAAGATTAAGTAAGTTAAACAAAATCGCAATTCATCAGATGACAATTTTGGAAGAAGCTAATCAGAGGAAACTATTGAAGTAATGGACTTCACATTAAAAACCTATACGTCTCTTTTAGAAATACTAAAATCAAAAGGCTATGCATTTCAAGCATTTGAGCAGTTCATTCAAAATCCTTTGAAAAAAGTTGTAGTATTAAGACATGATGTAGACCTTAAGCCTCGAAATTCTTTGAGATTTGCCAAAATTCAGAATAAAATGGGGATTAAGGGAACTTACTATTTCAGGATGTTGCCTTGTAGTTATAATGAAAATATTATAAAGCAGATAATTGATTTAGGACATGAAATTGGATATCATTATGAGAATTTGTCTGTGATGAGTAATGATGGGGGGATGAATAAGGAGACGGGAGACAGAATACAGAATACGGGAGACGGGAGACGGAATATTGGAACTGTAATGAGTGAAGATGAGCTGTTTGATTTAGCAATAAAAGATTTTGAGCAGAATTTGGAGAAATTGAGAAAACTATATCCGGTGAAAACAATTTGTATGCATGGCTCACCGCTTTCCAAAATAGATAATAAGCGAATTTGGGAAAAAATTAATTATAGAGATTATGGGATAATTGCCGAACCTTATTATGATATAAATTTTGATGAAGTTTTATATTTAACCGATACCGGTCGCAGATGGAATGGAGATAAGGTGAGTATCAGAGATAAAGTGGATTCTAAGTTCAATTTCAATTTTCAACATACAAATCAAATAATTGAAGCTCTGGAACAAGGAATTCTTCCTAACAAAATCATGTTTACTTTTCATCCACAAAGATGGAACGATACAGTTGTACCGTGGACGAAAGAGCTGGTAATGCAGAATGTGAAGAACGTGGTGAAGAGAGCGATTGTCCGCTAATTACGCTAATTACGCAGATCAAGAAGAGAGTAGACGGAATACGGTAGGCGGTAGACGGAAGGTAGGAGCGATGGAGCGATGGAGCGACTGGGAGATAGGGCGAAGAGGCGAAAAGAGCGACTGTCCGCTAATTACACAGATCAAGAAGAGAGTAGACGGAATACGGTAGGCGGTAGGCGGTAGACGGAAGGTGGAAGCGATGGAGCGAAGAGGAGACGGAGCGACGGGGAGAGAAAGCGAAAAGAGCGACTGTCCGCTAATTACGCTAATTAAGAGAAGAAATTAACAAAAGATTCTTTGTCCGCGGATTACGCTGATTAAGAGAAGATAAAGCGAAAGAGCGATGAGGTGACTGGGAGACGGGGCGAAAGGGCGAAGAGGCGGGATGAGAGAAGAGAGTAGACGGTAGGTGGTAGACGGAAGCTGGAAGACAAATTGCAGCTCTTCTACTGTTTCACAGTTTACGCATCTCGGATTACACATTCTGCTAAAAAAGGAGTCAATTATGAATAAATATGAATTTCATACGAGAGTCTCAAGTGATGGGACAATTTTGTTGCCTGAGAATTGTCAAATAAAGAATCATAAAGTAAGGATTATTCTTTTTGACGAGGAAATTGAGACAAAAGTATCTTCAAGAAAATTATTTGGTATTTTAGGTGACTATGCTGATGAATCATTACTTACAAAAGAAAAGAATGCTGTTCAATATGCTCTAAGGAAGAAACATGAAATTGATTGATGCCAACATTGTCCTAAGATTTTTACTAAATGATAATGTCAACCAAGCTGAACTGGCAGCAAAAATAATAGAAGAAAATGAAGTAGTCGTACTTATTGAAGTTCTTGCTGAAGTTGTCTATGTTTTAACTGGTGTTTATCAAGTCCCCAGACATGTCGTTTCCAAAACCCTAATTGAGTTTTCTATTATTGGTAATATTTCATTCTCTGATAAGATTATTGCTGAAAAAGCACTTGAAATATTTGGCACACAGAGCTTAGATTTCATAGATTGTGTTCTAATTGCTCATAATTTGTCATACGGTAGCAGCATCTTCACTTTTGATAAAAAAATACAAAAAAGACTGACTGACTAAATATAAATAAGTTTTCATAGTTTTAAACATGGCGAATTCGCCTTAATTAGATTATGTTTACTTTTCATCCACAAAGATGGAACGATACAGTTGTACCGTGGACGAAAGAGCTGGTAATGCAGAATGTGAAGAACGTGGTGAAGAGAGCGATTGTCCGCTAATTACGCTAATTACACTAATTAAGATAAGAAGAAATAGATAAGGGTCTTTTGTCTTTAATTCGCGTTAATTCGTGGACGAAAATACTGTCCGCTAATTACGCAGTTTACGCATCTCGGATTACGCATTCCGTATTCTGCTCAAAGTTTATAGATAGGGGGAAATATGAGTACAGCTTTAAAAGGAGAAAACAAAGATTACACTTATGCCGATTATCTAACTTTCCCAGATGAGGACAGAGTAGAGATTATAGACGGAGTGGTTTATGATATGTCTCCTGCTCCAAGACCAATACATCAAGAATATAGTATAAACTTGCAATCAATTATTTGGAACTATTTAAAAGACAAAAGATGTAAAATTTATCCTGCTCCATTTGATGTTAGATTATCCGAAAGTGAAAAGGATTTCGAGATTAGAAATGTGGTTCAACCTGATATATCAGTAATATGTGATACCAGCAAAATTGATGATAAAGGTTGTAAAGGCGCACCTGATTGGATAATTGAGATTCTTTCACCTTCAACTGCTTCAAAGGATATTAAAGAAAAATTCAAATTATATGAAAAGTATGGAGTTAAAGAATATTGGATTGTAGAGCCGAGTGGATTATTTGTTCAGGTTTTTGTTTTAAACTATGGAAAGTACGAATTTAGAGGTAATTTTACTTCTCTTGATTATCTTACACCAACTATTTTTGAAGATTTAAAAATAGATCTGGCAGAAGTGTTTGGGGTAGAGAGAAAGGAAGAAGAGCGAAAAGGCGACTAAGATACAGGGCGAGAAAGGGAGAAAAGAAAAGACAATAAATGTCCGCTAATTACGCTAATTACACTAATTAAGAAGAACTTAATAAATAAGGATTTGCGTCTTTAATTCGCGTTAATTCGCGAAATTCGTGGACTAAATAACTGTCCGCTAATTACGCAGATCAAGAAGAGAGTAGACGGGATTCGGTAGACGGTAGACGGTAGGTGGAAGACAAATTGCAGCTCTTCTCTCCCGTATTCTGTATTCCGTTTTCCGACTACTGTTTCACAGTTTACACATCTCGGATTACGCAGAAATGAAACCACATAAAAATCTGGATGTATAAATTTAATTTTGAGCCAATAAGGAAGTATATGAAAGATGAAGAAATAAGAAGAATGATTGCATCTGCATTAAGTAGAAAGAAAATTATATGGAATAAACATGCATTGGAGAGAATGATTCAGCGAGGAATCTCTCGATCAGATGTTTTACTTGGGTTAAACAAGTATGAAATTATTGAAATTTATTCAGACGACTATCCTTTTCCAAGTTTTTTATTGCTGGGATTTTCGCATATGAAGCCGTTGCATATTCTGATAGGAATTAATAAAAACGATATTGAAATTATGTAATAACTGTCTATAAACCATCCTTAACGAAATTTATGGCTGATTTAAAAACGAGGAGAATGTGATGGAAAAATGTCCTGTTTGTAAAGGTGAAATTAAGTTGGGATTTACTACTTTTACAGTAGATTTAGAAGAAACTATTATTGTGATTAGAAAAGTAAAAGCCCAGGTTTGTGATCAATGTGGAGAAAGTTGGATTGATGATTCAACAAGTCTCCTGATTGAAAAAATAGTAGAAGAAGCAAAGAAGAAACATTCACAAGTAGAAATATTAACTCTTACAGCTTAGAGAAGAGCGAAGAGGCGAGAAAGCGAGAAGAGCGACTGTCCGCTAATTACGCTAATTACACTAATTATGAAAGAGAAGAGAGTAGACGGTAGACGGTAGGTGGAAGACAGATTGCAGCTCTTCTCTCCCGTATTCTGTATTCCGTTTTCCGACTACTGTTTCACAGTTTACGAATCACAGATATGGAGGAAAGATGAATGCAATTAGACTAAAACAGACTGTTACTGAAGCTGGGATATTTCTTTCCATTAAAGAGTTATCCCAATTCATAAATAAAAAAGTTGAAATAATAATTTTACCAGATGAAAGTATTACAGAATCTAATAGATTCATGGAATTTGCTGGTGTATTTGATAAGGAGACATCGAATGAATTCAATCAGCATTTAGATGAATGTCGCAAAATTGAAGATAGTGAGTGGTAATGAAATATATCTTAGATACAAATATATAATTGGGTTATTCAATAATGATCAGAATATTGTCAAAATGATGGCTGAAATTCAAGAACTTAAAACAACAGTGATAACAATTGGAGAATTGTTTTATGGAGCAGCGTTATCCAAAGATAGGGATAAAAATGAGAAAATAATTGAAAATTTTACCAAAAACTCAACCATATATGAAATCAATCTCCAGGTTGTAAAAGAATACGCCTTTATCAAATCAAGATTGAGAAAGCAAGGAACTCCTATTCCTGAAAATGATATCTGGATTGCAGCTATTGCAAAAGCAAACAATGAAATTGTTATTACAAGAGATAAGCATTTATTAGATATTGACTTTATTGAAACAGAATTATGGTAGGTAGTTTCCCCTCGCTTGAGACAAAGAGAGGGGGCAGGCTTGCCCTGTAGAATTCGACGGCAGCTGCCGGAGAGCGAAGCATTCTACAGAGGGGCGAGTTTGATTCTTCCGGGAGGATAAGAGCGACCGTCCGCTAATTACGCTAGTTACACTAATTAAGAAGAACTTAATAAATAAGGGTTTGTTGTCTTTAATTCGCGTCAATTCGTGAAATTCGTGGACTAAATAACTGTCCGCTAATTACACTAATTACACTGATTATGAAAGAGAAGAGAGTAGACGGAATACGGTAGGTAGGAGCGATGAAGCGACTGGGAGATTGGGAGAAGGAGCGAAAGAGCGTGATGAGTAAAGTGTAATGGGTAAACTATGAGGAGAGGGAAAAATTCATAAATTAATATTTCTGGTTAACCTTATCTTGTCTAATATTTTCACATTAAAACTAAAAAATATGCTATTTGAAAAGAAGGAGGATTTAATGAAATCTATTCATGTTTCAGAACTAGTAACGGAGAAAGGACTAATTCTCAATAATCCAGAAATCTTAAGATTAAAAAACCATATAGTAGATATCTTGATTATTGATAGAGAAAATACAAATAAATCAAACTGGAATTTTGCGATGTTTGAAAAAAAATGGGCGGGTTTTATTAAAAATGAAAATAAAATAATTGATAGACTAGAATACCTTGATAAGAAGCATAAATGACAACATTTTATTTGATACTAACATAATATTGGATTTCATACTGCACAGAGAACCTTTTTTTGAAGCTTCCAATAAAGTATTAAACCTGGCATTCGATAAAATAATTATAGGTTTTGTCAGTGCTTCAACAATAACTGATCTTTACTATATCATTAGGAAAAGTAAGAATAAAGAAGTGGCAAAAAATTTTATTACAGATTTAATTGAGTTCATAGAAGTAGCTGATGTAAATAAAGAGATCATATTACAAGCACTTAAATCAAAGCTTAATGACTTTGAAGATTCTGTTCAAGAGCAAACAGCTTCTATTTATGGAATTCAGTATATTGTTACACGAAATATTGATGACTATAAGCAATCAATCGTTGAAGCAATTCTTCCCTGTGAGTTTTTGCAGAGAATGAAACAAAGTTAAGAGAGCGATGAGGTGACGGAGCGAGAAGGCGAAGAGGCGAGAAAGCGAAAAGAGCGACTGTCCGCTAATTACGCTAATTACACTAATTAAGAAAAGAAGAAATAAAAAGGGCTGTTGTCTTTGATTCGCGTTAATTCGTGAAATTTGCCTGCCCGGTGAAATCTCTTTTTTTTATTTCACTGGGTGGACTAAATAACTGTCCGCTAATTACACTAATTAAAAGAAGAAAAAGCAAAAGAGCGAAGAGGAGAAGATGCGACAGGGAGATTGGGCGAAGATGGAGGAATAATCATGGATAAAATTTTAGCAAAAATTATACCAATAATAGTTAAGGATGCAGACCCAAAAAAAATTATCCTTTTTGGATCAAGAGTTAATGGATTGAATAGTAAAAATAGTGACTATGATCTTTTGATAATAACAACTTCTCCGGTAAGCAAACGCCAGACTTTAAAGCAAATATACATTGATTTGTATGGATTAGGTGCTCCGGTGGACTTATTATTATTGGATGAGAACAAGGTTGATGAAGTAAAAGAAAACAAGTTTATGATTTATAAAGAAGCTTTAGAGCAAGGATTAACTGTTTATGAAAAATAAAGAATTGATTAAAGAGTGGTTACAGCGTGCCGGAAGTAATTTAAAGATAGCTGTTGATGGTAAGACATCAGAAGCAGTTTATTATGAGGACTTATGTTTTAATGCTCAGCAAGCGACAGAAAAAGCCTTAAAGGCATTGTTTATTCTTTATGAAGTAAGCATCCCAAAAACTCATAACATTGGATTTCTTCTAGAATCACTTGAAAAAAACACTGATATAACAATAACTAAAAACATAAAACAGTCTTTGATTTTAACAGAATATGCAGTACAAAGCAGATATCCTGGAGATTATTACCCTGTTGAACATGACGATTATATAGAAGCCATTGAGAGAGCGACAGAAACATTAGAGTGGGTGAATAAAATAGTTGATTCTAAATTTACTGAGAAAGATTGAATTGTCCGCTAATTACGCTAATTAAGAAAAGAAGAAATAGAAAGGGCTGTTGTCTTTAATTCATGTTAAATCGTGGACTAATCGATAATTAGAGGTATTTTATATGACTGATTTACTTTTAAAAGATGAATGTTATAGAATTGTTGGTGCTTGTATGGAAGTACACAGAACCTTGGGTTGTGGATTTCTTGAATCTGTCTACCAGGAAGCTCTTGCTTTAGAGTTTAATTATCAGAACATTCCTTTTGAACGAGAAAAGTTGATAGAGATAAACTATAAAGGTATAAAACTTGCCAAGCACTATTTTGCTGATTTCATCTGTTACGATAAAATAATCTTGGAACTTAAAGCATTATCAGCAATTACATCAGATCATGAAGCACAGATATTGAATTATCTCAAAGCAACAGGAATGGAAGTAGGAATATTAGTTAATTTTGGCGAAAAGTCATTAACTTACGAAAGAAAAGTATTTAACAAATAAGTTTAGGTTTTTAATTCGCGTTAATTCGCGAAATTTGCCTGCCCGGTGAAATCTCTTTTTTTTATTTCACTGGGTGGATAAAAAATACTGTCCGCCGATTACACCGACTGATTATTAACTTTTTTCTAATATTTATTACAGAAAAAATTTGAGAATTTTTGGAGGTTGTGTGCAGATTAACAAAGATTCATTATTACGCGCCAGACAAATCATTCTAATAATTGCTAACGGAGAAGAACCATATACTGACAAGCCATTTTAGAGTACAAATTTTCTTAAAGATCCCTGAATAATTCGATGCTTTATTTTTGTGGCTGAGGTTCTGGAAAAATCTTCTCATGAGATAATTGGTAGCCAACCAACTCCTCAGAGTTATGTTATTACAGAAAAAGAGTTGTCTGAAATCATCTTACCTGAAGGTAATATTGGCGTGACCGCTTTTTGCAAAGCTGTTAACGACATTATTGATCCATACAAATCCAAGAAACTAACCGGTGTTGTAATAAACAATAAATTAAAAAAACTCGGTATTTTAAGTGAAAAGAAAACGGAAAAAAACAAGATTACCGTAACTAATCACAATTCAGAAGAATTCGGTTTTGTCACTGAGAGGAAAATCTTTAACGGAAGAGAATATGAACAGGTTACGATGAATGACAAAGGAAAATCTTACTTACTCAAAAACCTGATAGATCTCTTAAGTGTTGAGTAGAAATAGAAAACATCTAGCAATATTATTTATTTGATTAATAAAACATTTGACATTGTTAAATATTAGTCTATATTTTTTAGAAAATTAACGGAGGAATCATGGAACACTTAACAAAAGAGACTTTTAAAGAAAAAATCTTCAACTATGAAGAGAATACAGAATGGAAATTTGAAGGTAAGTTACCCACTATTATCGATTTTTATGCTGACTGGTGTGGACCATGTAAAATGGTAGCTCCCGTTTTGGAAGAGCTTTCTAAGGAATATGAAGGAAAAGTTGATATTTTCAAAGTCAACACAGAAGATGAACAGGAATTATCAGCAATGTTTGGAATAAGAAGCATTCCATCGATTCTCTTTATTCCGGTAGAAGGTAAACCACAAATGTCAACCGGAGCACTACCAAAAGCAACATTTAAGGATGTTATTTCCAAGACTTTTGGAGTTGAATAATCTAAGGCGGCTTGTCCGCCTTTTTTTATATCTGAATTTAATTTTTTAATATCTAACTAACGTTAAGAAGTTATGGAGTTCACATGAAAAAGTTTTTCTTAGGTCTCATTATTGGTATTTTTCTTTCGTTTATTTTAATTTATAAATTGATGCCCAGATTAATGTTTAATGTTCACACTAGCAAATATTCATTCTCTGAAACAGTTTATAGATTGGAAAATTCAATTCTAAAAAACGAATGGGATATTCAAAGAATCTATGATATTGGAGAATGTCTTGCTAACTACAACTACGAGAATTATCGAAACGTAATTATATTTTCAATCTGCAAAGCCGATAACGTCAATGCCGTTCTCGAAAAAGACGAAGACAGAAAAATCACTGCAATGATGCCATGCCGTATTGGTGTCTACGAAACTGATGACGGAGACGTAAAAATATCCAGTTTGAATATGAGTTTAATGAGTAGACTTTTTGGTAGCAGAATCTCAAAAATTATGCAAAATGTTTATAAAGATGAACGAAGAATACTCAGTGAATTGATCACGAATTAATCATATTCTTCCAGAGCTTTCATTGCATCTTCTGCAATCAGTTCACCACTGAATTGTTTGCATATTTTTTTTAGAAATTTCCTGTTTTGCTTATTTTTATCAGTTTTCATGTATCCGATTATGTGTCTTTGTGATTTTAGTGAAGCATCATAAAAATACTCCTGCACCTCTTTCCATGGAGAAGGAACAATTTTACTCAGCGCAATTTGAGCCGAAAACCTAACTTCCTGATAATCATCATCGGTTGCCCTGAGTAAATGTGACACTGAAGAAGAATTATTAATCTTTTGCAGACCAATTGCAGAGATTCTTCTGATAATGGCAGTTTTATGCTGAATAAACTTGTTAAATATATCAACGGCTCTTTCATCTTCCAAATATACTAAAGCCCCTAAAGCGCCTGACAGGAATCTTGAGTCCTCTTTGCAGAAATAACTTATTGTATCAAAAACTGTCTTTTCCTTAATCCTCCCCATTAAATAAATTGAGAAAGATACTCTTGCATCAACAGAATCACTTAAAACGCTTTCCAGATGAGGCAGTGCCGGTGAACCAATTTTGGGAATAATTTCGATTAGTGCGTGTGTCTCTCTGACATGATCAGATTCTAAATAATTAAGCAAATAGGGAACAACATCCTCCCCCATCTCAATTAGCTTTTCCCGGGCGGGCTGAACTATGTGCTGATAGCTTTGTGGAGCTGCTGAAGCCTGTAAAAACAACGTTTCCATATCTTCTCCCAAATGAATATCTACCGGTTCAGCATCGTGCTGTTTCTTTGCAGCAACTTCATCTAGATACTCGTTTTTTGAGTCTAATCCCGCTCCATAAGTAGATTTACTCCATACTTTATCATTACCGCTTCCTTCTACTGAATAGAAATCATTACCATTCAAATCAAGAAACAATCCAATATATCCAAAATCCCTTCGCCAGTCTGAATAACCATGAACATTTCCTTTTTTAGCAATATAACCATCATCTCCATTTACATCCAGAAAAAAACTGATGGCATTGGCATTACCGCCGCCCTGAGATAAATCATAGCAAACATAGTTATCGTCTCCACTGTAGTCCAGTAATCCCCCAAATGCATAATCATGACCACATCCCTGAGAAACTCCGTTAGATACGTAATTATCCTTACCTGAATAATCAGTGAGAACTCCAAAAGCAAGGTGAACTCCGGAACCCTGAGCATACTGGTAAGAATTATAGCGGTCATTACCACTGTGGTCAACTAAGCCACCTATAGCATACCAATAGGCTGAACCCTGACCATAAATATCTGAAATGTATGAATCATTGCCACTGTAGTCAGAAAGTATACCGATTCCTCCCGAAAAATAAGGACGTCTGCCAAAACCAAAACCCTGTGACAAACTTTCATAATGATCATCATATCTTAACATATCGACAACATCTTTCTTAACAACGTAATCATCATTGCCCTCTTTATCTGACAAACAACCCAGCCCTTTTATATAGCCAAATCCCTGACCATAAATATTGCACTGATATGTATCATCACCTTTTCCGTCCAAAAGTAGCCCCAATCCAAATGCACTACCTCCCTGAACAAACCCTTTACTGTAATATTTATCATCTCCCACGTAATCCTGCAAAACACCAACCCCAAACATAGCCACGCCCTGAGCATAATTGTTTGCAAGATATACATCATCTCCAGCCAAATCGAATAACCCACTTAGTCCCATATATGCTGCACCCTGACAGTAATTTTCCCCTCTATAAATATCGTTTCCGCACACATCTATAATTAATGAGATTCTGTGACTGTCATTGAATAACCATAAATCATCTCCATAATAATCCAACACAAAAAGAGTATTCTCATCAACTACATTTGCTTCGGGGTTTATCTGAATTTTCCCCCAAGGACTTTCATAACTGAGTTTATCATTAACAGCCTCTTTTTCAATCTGTGAGATGATTTCTATTGTTTCTTCAGTGAATCCGAATAATAAAACTGAAGCTTCAATGATTTCGCTCAATTTTACTTTTGCCGCAATTTTACCAAATTTTTTTATCATTCTATTACTTTCTTCAATTTGATCACGTCTCTCTTTCAGAGAAAGTTCCTCCTGTTCTTCTTCTTGTTCTTGTTCCTCATCTTCTCCTATTAACATGGATTTTCCATATTCACTCAGAAATTCTTTTTCTTCTGCATTCAATTCTGAGAAAGCTGACTCTATTAGTTGATTAATTGTTGGCATAACTTTAAACAGATTATTAATAATTTTCATATTCTCAGAGTGAATATTCAGATTGGTCTTCATCTGCTCATTTCCACTATAATCAGGAGTCCTGGCAGTAATATCCAGAAATTCTGATGAGAATAGAATTATTTTACTTAACTCTGTTTGATTCTCTGCAATATACTCCGAAATCTCGTCTGTAACATTAAAAGTACTCATTGGCTTATCAAACAGTGAGTCAACCACATTTAGCCTGAATATATCTCTTTCTGAAAGGTTCAAATTAAACGTTAAATCGGTTCTGTTCATATTGATAACAGACAAAACAGAATCTATATGGGAAGTTTCCAATATATCCAGTTTGTGTTCAAATGCATTAAGAAAGTAAACAGATACCAATAGAATTAAGCAAAAAAATCTTTTCATGAATCCTCCTTTGGAATAGAATTAACATCTTTGAAAGTAACCATCACTAAATCAAGAATGTAGTTTTTGTTTAGGTGAAAACGGATTTCAGCGTAATTAGAATTGTTGTTATCGTTGCTTTTAGCAAATAAAGAACCTTTGAATTCAATGTAATTATTTTTCTTATAAATCTGTGGAATTGAGAAATAAATCGTATGATTTTCCCAGTATGTATTTAGCAACATAAGTAAATCATAGTAAGAAGACATCTCAATCAGATCTCTTTCAGCAAAATCAAAAAGGAGAATCGTGGGAACAACATCAGGTAGTAGAAAAAAGTTGGTAAGTTTACTACCCAGAGTTCTGTGCATTACCAAAATATGAGATATTGGCAAAACGATTTTTTCGACATCTTCTCTGGAAAGACCAATCAAACCTACTGAATCTCCACCGATAAAAGACAGATTATCATAGGAAAATGATTCTACAAAAGGTGCATGAAAATTGATATAATCTTTTCTTTCTTCTATTTCCAGAGCGAAATTTGCTGAGAGAAAATCAGAATAGCTGCCGCCTTCGAGATAGAAGATTTTACCGTTTTGTTTTATTTCGTGATATGGAAACTCTTCTGACAAAAAGTTAACGGGATTTTCAATTTCGTTGTTTAGAAGTACTCTATTACTTTTCCTTTCAATATTTTCCATTATGTATCGATAAACCGGATATTTAAAAATCTGTTCGTTTCCAGTGAATATTCTTTCATCAACATCTTCAGTTATTTTGAAAATTTCATTATAAGAGCGTTTTAGTTCATATTTTAAAGAGTTGCGAAACTCTTCTGACCTTCTTTTTTTAGCATCTAATGTTTTTTTATCAATATCAGCTATTATGGTTTTCAATTCACCGAAATCTATAGGAAGCTGAAGCTTCCCTCTCAGTTTTTCCAAATCATCTGTAACCGGCACAATTATCTTGATTATTTCCGCATAGCCATTGTAAAACTTAAAAATAATATTGCTTTGAGACATTTGATAATCGAAACGAAAAATAAAAAATCTGCTGTCATAAATATTTTTTTTTGCAGAAAGATAATCTGAAAAGTTATCAAAATCACAATCTGCCCCCAATAAATTAACAAAGGATTCAAGATATTGACTATTTCCTGTATTCAGAACAAAAACAAATTCCTGACCAAGTTTATTGATTTCAGAATCATCTGCAACAGACTCTGCGTAATTTGACGATTCAGTAATCCTCTTGATTTTACCATTTTCCATATGAAGTTTCAGAGTAACTACCTGCTTATCTTTGTCCAAAAACTCCATTATTATCTCATTACTGGATAATAATGCAGGAGCTTCTATACTAATTTCTCTATTTTCAGTCCATTCTTTGTAAAAATTGTACAGATAATCATATTTGAAACTTGATTGAACAGGCTCATATCCGAAAAGAGTCAGTGTGAAAAAAATCAAGAAAAACGTTGTTAATAATCTACTCATAGAAAAAAGTGCTCCTAAAAATGACTTGAGGCAAAAATGAAAATGACAGCAAAGTTAGCAATCTTTTTTATAATACTTCTAATAGTAATGACACTAGGTAGAAAAAAACAGACAATGGAAGTAATAAAAAATGCAGTTCCTGAAAAAAAGGAGACTGAACTAAATAACGAATCTCTTCTTATGGCTGTACTCTGGCACCAGACTGCTGCCGAATATACGGCTCTTTGTTATCAGACATATAACGTTGCAAAAGACAGAATTACTGCAGACAAATCTTTGGTTGAAGAAGAGAAAAGGGCTGTGATTCTCGATGTAGATGAAACAGTACTGCAGAATCACTTTTACAATGCTTCAGACGTATTTTATCAGCAGCATTATCCAACCGATTTTGATCGCTGGATTGAAAATGGAAGACCTGAATTGGTTGCCGGTTGTCTTGATTTTCTTCTTTTCGCAGATAGTTTGGGTTACAAGATTTTTTATATCACAAATCGAAGTCTGCGACATCTTAGTCCAACCATAAATACACTTGCTTCACTCGGTGTTCCTCAAGTAGATTCTACTACTGTTCTGGTCAAATCAACAGAATCCAGTAAAGAGAAAAGAAGACAATCAGTTGCAGACAATCACAGAATTACTTTGTTAGTTGGAGATAATCTTATTGATTTTGCGGAATTCTTTGATACACGTATATTGGAAAACAGAAAAGAAGCCGTGTTTAAACATTCAAATGAATTCGGTAACACCTTTTTAATACTGCCCAATATAATGAGTGGAGATTGGATTAAAGCTCTCCTGCAGAATCAAAGAAATCTAAGCAAGGAAGACAGAGTCAAAGCTCTATCCAAATATCTGAAGATACAAAACGATTAGCATGTTTTCATTTAATGCAGAAACAAGCAATAATATTTGACATCATATCCAATAAAAAAACTTTTGTTCTGTGTGCTAGGTGGGGAGCTAGCGGTGCCCTGTACTCGCAATCCGCTGTAGCGAGACTGAATCCCTGTACGAGACTACTGATTCTTGTTTAAAGGTTAAAAAGTAGTGTTGAGAACTGAGCCCAACGCAATTGTAGGCTTCGAACCTTGTCAGATCCGGAAGGAAGCAGCAATAAGTAGTTTTGCAATGTGCCGTAGGTCAACTTAGTTTGAGCTAACTGGTAACCAATACTCAGGATAAGTACCGACTACAGGTGCACACATTCTTTAATTATACCAGCCGGGAGAAAAAATGAACAAAAAATACTCAATACCAAGAGGAACATTTGATATACTTCCAAAAGACAGTTTTAAATGGCAATTTATATCTGACAAATTCAAACAAATGATGCTGTACTATAATTACAAAGAAATAATTACACCTATTTTTGAAAACTCTGAAATTTTTGAACGCACTTCCGGTGAAAATTCAGACGTAGTTAAAAAAGAGATGTATAGATTTACAGACAGAAAAGAACGGGAATTTGCACTTCGTCCGGAAGGAACTGCTCCTGTTGTTAGAAGCTTTATAGAAAACAACCTACAGGCAAATGGTATAAACAAACTCTATTACATTGGTCCTATGTTTCGTTATGACAGACCACAGAAAGGTAGATCACGCCAATTTTATCAATATGGGCTTGAACTTCTTGGTTCTGACTCATTTTATTACGATGCAGAGATAATTGCGCTAGGATATAACTTTTTGAAGAGCCTTGGTTTAAAAAACTTCACTGTTGAAATAAATTCCATCGGCAGCAAAGAGATAAATTCATCTTATGATCAGGAATTGAGGTCTTTTTTATCATCAAATTTCCAGCTACTTTGTCATGATTGCCAGGCTAGATATGACAAGAACCCAAAAAGAATTTTGGATTGTAAAAATGAAACTTGCAGAAAGATAACTGCTTCTGCCCCATCTGTTCTTGATTTTCTAAATGAAGCAGATAAATCTCACTTTGAATCAGTTAAAACTCATCTTGATTATTTGAACATTCCTTATACTGTTAACGATCGTATAGTCAGAGGGTTAGACTATTATAACAGTACCGCATTCGAATTCAAGTACCATGGGTTGGGAGCTCAGGATACTATACTCGCCGGTGGGAGATACAATGGGTTGGTTTCTGATCTTGGTGGTGCTGATATTCCCGGAATTGGATTTGCAGGAGGGATTTCTCGTCTGCTTCTGGCACTTGAAGAAGAAGATATTGAAATACCCGACAATAGTCAAATAGATACTTTGATTGGAGCTATTGGTACTTTTGCAGTAAAACAGGCAGTTATCCTTACTAATGAACTTCGCCTTTCAGGATACAAAGTAGAATTTTTTTATGAAAAAAACAACATAAAATGGATAATGAAAAATGCCGATAAAATGAACTGTAAATCTGTAATTTTGATAGGAGACAATGAGATTCAATCAGGTGAAGCAACCTTAAAAATTTTATCTACTGGTAAGCAACAGAATGTTAAATTCACAGACATATCAAAAGTTTTAAATAATTACTTGACAATTTAGCAGTCGTCAAAATCTTTTGCTAATAAATTTATTAACTAAATCTAAAAGGAGGAAACATGGAAATTAGACCCTTAGATGACAGAGTATTAATTCAACCGCAAGATATCTCAGAAAAGAAGGTTGGAAACATCATAATCCCTGACACTGCAAAGGAAAAACCAAATATCGGTGAAGTGATTGCGGTTGGAACTGATGAAGAATTACAGAAAATAGTAAAAGTCGGCGACAGGGTATTATATGGAAAATATTCAGGTACAGAAATCGAAGTAGAAGGAAAGAAATATATTATCTGTACAAGAACTGAATTATTGGCAATAATACTCTAAAAAATTAAAAAAAGCCTCAAATGAGGCTTTTTTTATAATAAATAATTCATTTCCTTTTCTTTTAATATCTCTAATAATTTTTTGATGTCTTCAGTCCTTTTGTCATTCACTATCAATATACAATCGTCAGTTTCAATGAGAAAAACATTTTCAACCCCTAAAGCTGCAATTGGTTTTTGAGTTTTAAAATAACAGTTTCTTGAATCAATAGCCACCATTTTTTCGCTTGCAAAAATTCCGTTTTCATCTTTATCTACTAAATTAAAAAGTGATTTCCAACCACCCAAATCATTCCAGCCTAAATCAACCGGCATAACTACTATATTATCAGCTTTTTCTAATATACCAACATCTATTGGAATTGAAGGAAGTCTTTGATAAACCTCGGGGAATGCATCCGGCGATAATCTTGAATTAGTTATCTGCTCAAGCATATTTGGCATGAAAGTTAAGTAGAGATCTTCAATAGTTTGCAAATTCCAGGCAAAAATTCCACTGTTCCAAAAGTAATATCCATCTCTCAAAAACTTTTCAGCAGTACATTTATCAGGCTTTTCTTTAAAACGTTTCACATGAAACATATCATCGTCATATTGTTCACCTGATTCAATGTACCCATATCCTGTAGCTGGATATGTAGGTTTAATTCCATAAATTACAACTCTTTTCTTATTTAATATTTTTTTACTTTTTTTTATCATCTTATAAAATTCATTATAGTATTCAATATGATGATCTGCAGGGAATATAAACAATTCTTCATTTTTGTCATGTCTATCTTTAAATATACTTATACTTAGAGCAATACATGCAGATGTGTTTCTTGCGTAAGGCTCGCAAATGATATTTTCTTCTGGTATTTCAGGCAAATGCTCTTTTACCAGATATTTTTGTGATTCCAATGTAACTACATATATATTCTCTTTTTTAAAAATACTAGAAATTCTTTTGTAGGTATTATTTATAAGAGACTTCTCCCCTATAATATTTATGAATTGTTTTGGATATTTTTCTCTGCTAACAGGCCAGAATCTTTTACCTGATCCACCTGCCATAATTAAAGCTATCATTTTCATCTCCCATTTAGATACATATATTCAGTTTTATCATTGAGATCTATGTCAATTTTAAAGTTATCTTTCAAATCTATAATCTCAATAATTTTATATATCACTCTGTTTCTTTCATAATCTACATATTCCAATTCTTTTATGATCTTATCTTTGTCATATTTTACGTATATTTTCCCTTTTATATCTTCAATATCAAAAATAATCTGACTTTCGGATAAACTTTCTATATTTTTTCTCTGTTGTTCCATAAACATTGATAAATTCAAAAAATTGTATTTGTTGTCTTCTTCAATTATAACCATGTTTTTTTTTGTGTCTAGCACATATACGTTTCCATTTTCAATTTTCATTTGATAATTATCATCAGAATATTTTAGGACAACTCTCTCATCCGATAAATAAATAATTCCTCTTGAAGTTTTTTCTAAATCGATTTGAGTCCATACATTTGTCTGTTCAATTTCTATTTTAATTCTATTTTTCAAGCTATTCTTATCAATCAATTCATCTATGATGTCTGCCTTTAATATACCAATAATACATAAAATAATGATAATCCATATTTTTTTAACGCACGTCTTTCTAAACATTTTCTCTATAGTACCCATATACTTTCAAATCCTCCTCGCTGGCAAGTACTTCTCTAGGTTTACTTCCCAAATGAGGTCCTACTATTCCCGCTTGTTCTAGCATATCTACCAGTCTTCCGGCTCTTGCATAACCAATTTTGAAATGTCTCTGCAGCATTGATACAGATGCAGAGTTTGCTGAAACCACTAAGCAGGCAGAATCAGGAAAAAGCTCATCATCGTATTGAAATTCACCCATATTTGTAACTGACTTATCTATTATTTTTATATCATTTGTAGGTTTAGGTTGTGTTTTAAGATATTCTACAACGCCCTCTATCTCTGAGTCATTCACAAATGCACCGTGTATTCTCAGCGGATTTGCTTTTCCAGGAGGAAGAAAAAGCATATCTCCTCTTCCCAGTAATTGTTCAGCTCCATTTGAGTCTAAGATAACTCTGGAGTCGATTTTTGAAGTAACCCTGAAAGCTATTCTTGATGGAAAATTTGCCTTAATGAGTCCTGTTATTACCTTTGTAGAAGGTCTTTGTGTTGCCAATATTAGATGAATTCCTACAGCTCTTGCCATTTGAGCTAATCTTGTTATGGGTATTTCAACATCACGACCGGCAGTCATAATCAAATCTGCAAATTCATCCACAATAACAACTATGTATGGTAATGTTTCAATTTCATCATCATCAGATTTTTCTGCTTTTTTGTTGTAGCTATTTATATCCCTGCAAGAAGAGTATTGTTGAAAAAGTTCATATCTTCTTTCCATTTCAGACACTGCCCAATTTAACGCAATCAATGCATCTTCAGGGTCAGTAACTACATCCTGAATTAAATGAGGAATATCTGAATAACCAGACAATTCAATCCTCTTTGGATCAATCATTATTATTCTCAATTCATTAGGATTTGTTCTGAATAAAAGAGAGTTTATTATAGTGTTTACAGCAACACTTTTACCCGCCCCGGTAGCTCCTGCTATTAGCAGATGAGGCATTTTATCCAATTCCGCTAAAACAGGATTTCCAATAATGTCTTTCCCCAAAGCAATAAGTAACTTGCTTTTACTACTTTGAGCTTCTTCAGACA
Organism: Candidatus Cloacimonadota bacterium; assembly: GCA_028690365.1. Classification (GTDB taxonomy): domain Bacteria; phylum Cloacimonadota; class Cloacimonadia; order Cloacimonadales; family JAQVBK01; genus JAQVBK01. The sequence goes on along the minus strand of JAQVBK010000020.1, from coordinate 1,201 downwards.
TAAGAATATCTTTCAGGTAGATTATATCCATATTTTTATTTGGTACTTCTATTCCTACAAGTCCCCTTCCCGGAATCGGAGCTTGTATTCTTATAGCTTTTGCTTTTAATGCGAGTGCAAGGTCATCAGCGTATGAATTAAATTTACTAACTTTTATTCCTGCTGCAGGTTCGATTTCATACTGTGTTATAACTGGACCAATATTTACATTTTTGACCGTTGCTTCTATTCCAAACTCATAAAGCTTTTCCAACAGTATACTGCTTGTTTTTTTTATCTCAATTTCAATCTGATTTTTATCTATTTGAGTAATTTGATTTTTTGAAGTCAGAAATTCTTCTACCTTTGGAATTTTGAAAATTTCACCATTTGTTTCATGTGAAACATCAGTCTTAATTGAACTCTTTTTTATGATTGTGGGAACTGCCTGATTGATAGCAAATTCATCTTCTCTCTCAGTTTCTTTTTCTATATCATTTTCTGTTTTATTCCTTACTATTTTTGCTATCTCTTTCTTCTCATTATTATATTTGATATCTATGTCTGGATATCCATTAATTTCACGCATTTTAGGTATTGATACTTTCTCTTTTTTTTCACGTTTGATTCTATTAACCATAAAACAATAGATTTTTTTTAATAAAGTAACAATGTTCTCATATCCTATAATATATAGAAAAGAAATTGCAATTACAGACACAGATATAATGTTGGTTCCTTGAATCTTGAATATACGAAGCAATAATTTACCATTTATTAAATCAAACAACACACTGCCTTGAATACTCAGCTTACAATTTATCATGATTATTGTGGTAAAAAAAAGGATGTTGTCAATTGTAATCATTACGAGCTTTGTTTTCTTCTTTAACCTTTTACCTATTACTGTAACCAAAGTTATAAATATTATATTTATCAAAACAATTTGTGAGTAGACTTCGTTAAACAAATATGTAAATAGCCAACCTGTAACTACCCCATAAACACCAATTGGATTCTTTACTTCAGGAAAATCTAGTGTTGCAAACTTTCTAAATGTATTTGTTTGATTTATTATTACATCAAACTCTTTATTAATTACATTGTTTTCTATTATTATTGAAATTAAAGTAAGAATAGCTAATATCAATAAAATAGAGTTTATAATTCTCTTCGTCATACACTGAACCTTATATTCAAAATGTCTCCATCTTTAACTATA